>CAWWCX010000225.1:0-6944 GCA_963935445.1 uncultured Roseibacillus sp. | reverse complement strand
CACACTGCATATCGTCGGCAGCGTCAGATGTGTATAAGAGACAGGTCTTAATACGCCCCGGGGAGCGGCGCATTGCAAGCCGTGATCACGGAAGCAGAAGGTTGTCGTCGAAGCAGCCCGCAAGCCAGAGTGCGGCGTAGATCTTGCTATCGACGAGGGCACCAGCTTCCTGCCTGGATCGCAACCACGGGCGCACTTCCGCGAGTGCGACATGGTGCACCCGAATGTTCTCGTCTCCGATGCCGCCCCCCGGTCCGACCTTCTGCAGGCCGCGGGCGAGGAAGAGATGCGTGATCTCCGGGGTCATGCCTGCCGAGGTGGGCGTGGAGAGGAGCAACTCCATGGACTGCGCCTCGTATCCGGTTTCCTCGAGGAGTTCACGGCGGGCGGTTCCGGCGAGAGATTCCCCCAGATGTCCTTCCTCATCACCCACCAGCCCGGCTGGAATTTCAATAACGGGAGCCTGTACGGGGCGGCGGAACTGCTCGACGAGGACCAGTTCATTCCCGGGCGTGAGGGCGAGAATGCCGACAACGCCTTCCGCATTGGGGCGCTCGGTAAATTCCCATCCGTCGCGCTCATAGAGACCAAGGTAGCGGCCCTCGGCGATGGTTTGAGTAGAATTCATTTCCCTGTCTAACAATGGGGGGTGACGGGACAAGGGGGATTTCTGTGCCGGTCATCTGGAGGAGGGACGGTTGGTGCTCTCCATCCCCTCCGGACAAGAAACGATGGTCAATCCCGACGCTCTGCGCTACGAGAGCGTGCATGACAAAGGACTATTCCCGGTTCCCGGCGTTCCCGCGTGAGCCGCGGGGCATCCCGGCTGAAGGTGCTGGTCCCGTTATTTGAGTTTCTTATTCCAGTAACCATTATGAAGCGTCTCGCTGTTCTCAATGTGGTAGGCCTCACCAAGGGGTTGCTCGCGGACAAGCTTCCGCAGATGCAGAGCTTTGCCGCTGAGCAGGAGACCACGAGTTTTACCCCGGCCTTTCCAGCGGTGACCACCACGGCGCAGGCCACCTACCTGACGGGTCGCTCCCCGGGGGAACACGGCATTGTGGGAAACGGGTGGTTTGAACGGGAAGATGCGGAAGTGCGTTTCTGGAAGCAGAGTAATCACCTCGTCCGCGGGGAGAAACTCTGGGAAGCGGTGGCGCGGGAACGTCAGGGCTTCCGTTGTGCCAAGATGTTCTGGTGGTACAACATGTATTCGAGCGCGGACTGGTCGGTGACTCCCCGGCCCATGTATCCCGCGGACGGGCGGAAGGTGTTTGATGTCTACGCGCACCCGCCCGGGTTGCGCGACAACCTGGTGAATGAGCTGGGGGAGTTTCCCTTTCCCTCCTTCTGGGGCCCGCGGGCCGGTCTCCCGAGTTCCCAGTGGATTGCCGATTCGGCCCGGTGGATTGAGGAACGGGAACAGCCCGACCTGAACCTGGTGTATCTGCCCCATCTTGATTATGGGCTGCAGCGCTGGGGGCCGGAAGCACCGGAAATGGAGGCCGAGTATCAGGGAATCGACCGGCTCGTGGATGACCTGATTTCGTTTTTCCGCCGGCGCGGGGTCGAGGTCGTTCTGCTCTCCGAGTATGGGATTTCAAAGGTCGGGCAACCCGTGCACCTCAATCGCATCTTCCGGGAAAAGGGGTGGATTCAAATCAAGGAGGAACTGGACCTCGAATTGCTGGATGCAGGGGCCTCCCGGGCGTTTGCGGTCGCTGACCACCAGGTGGCCCATATCTACGTCAGGGACGAGTCCATCCGGAACGAGGTAAGGGCCGTGCTGGAGTCGACAGAGGGTGTAGCGGAAGTGCGGGAAAACTGTTTTGGTGACGGAATCGGAGGGCAACGAGCAGGAGACTTCTTGGCGGTATCCTCGCCGCAGGCCTGGTTTACCTACTATTACTGGATGGATGATGCCGTGGCACCGGACTTTGCACGAACTGTCGATATACACCGCAAGCCTGGTTATGATCCGGCGGAACTTCATCTTGATCCCGCCCTGGCCCTGCCGAGGCTCCGGGTGGCGGCCTTCCTGCTACGTAAGAAGCTGGGTTTCCGTGCACTGCTGCCCATCATTCCCTTGGACGCCACCCTCGTGAGAGGGTCGCACGGCCGGGACCAGGTCCCGGAAGCTGAGCAACCCGTGTTGATCGGGTCCGCAGCGTCCGGGGTCTCTTCAGCGACGGAAGTCTTTCACTACCTGAAATCCCGCTGCCTTTCATGAACGAGCTGGGTTTGGAGGTTGCGTTCTGCCGGAGAGTGGTGAAGTCGTGGGAGAAACTGCGACTATTGTACAACGGGGTCCTGCTTATTCCAGGATTGGCCCTTCTCTTTAGGACTCTTCACCTGCAGCAGGAGATAATGGCTCAGAATCCTCCGGGGATGGGATACCCTATCATGGAACCGGTCGCTCTGTTTGCCGGGAGTTTCCTGTTTGGAATCGGAGCGAATGTCTGCTTCTGCCTTGGGCCCTACGGTGAAATCATGATGGCAGCGCTTGGGTTCTCACTCACCGCGCGCAGGATCCGCTACGTTCTCTTTGGGCTGGGACTCGTGCTGTCCCTCGGGGTCATCATGCTGGTCTGGTTCCTGGTGGAACTGCCCTGAAAACCGTTCTCATGAGAGCTCGGGAAGGGGAACCGGGGTCCTCCCTCGCTGGTTGAAAAGCAGGGTCTGCCGGTAGCCTGCCTCCATTGCGAGGAGCACAGCCCGGCCAAAGTCCCGTCCGACTTCGCCCGGGGCGTGGGCATCTGAATTAATGACGAGCGGGATACCGGCCTCGAAGGACAGGGAGAGAAAGCCGGAGTCCGGGTATTGCTCCGCGCAGGGCTTGTGCCAGCCCGCGGTATTCAATTCAATTGCACAACCGGACTCTGCGATTGCCTCAATGGCGGGCTCATAGAAGCGGCGGAGATCACCGTCCGGGCGATGCGAGAATTTCTTAATGAGATCGGGATGCGCAAGGAAATCGAACAGGCCGCTGCGAGCCATCGCGGAGTATTGCTCCCAGTATCGGCTCCAGGCCTCTTCGACCCCGATTTCGGACCACGAGTCCAGCAGGTGCGGGCTGTCGAAGTTCCAGTTCCCGAGATAATGAACGGAGCCGATGAGATAATCCCACCTGGCCCTGCCAGTCAGTTCCTCGATCCAGCCCTGGCACCCGGGTAGCCAGTCACACTCCAGACCCAGCCGCACCGGAATCCTGCCATCAGCGCAGTTCCGCGCGGCGTTTACCCATTCGAAGTAGGCCGGGAGATCGCTGGTGAGCATGCGCCACTCGTCAAAGGGCTCGGGCTGGACAGGGGCGTGGCAGGAGACTCCGTATTCGGTGAGGCCGGCTGCAAGAGCGGCTTCGACATACTCCCGGGGTGTCCCCTCGGCGTGATGGCAGAGGGGTGTGTGGGTATGGTAGTCGGCCAGCATGAAAATTCTTTTGCGACAAGTGCGCCTTTGGCGTTGTCGCTGGGAGACAGGAATACTAGGTTCCTCGCCTGGCGCAAGAGCAGGCCCATGTCAGAGTCCAGCGACCAAGAGCAGATCCTCGAGGCGGATCCCTTCACCGAGTCCCTCATTCCCAAGCTGCAGGGACACCCAAAGCGTATCGTGTTTACGGATGGCGCGGACGAGCGTGTGCTGCGAGTTGCGGCCCGGATGGTGCAGGACAAGGTCGGAATACCCATTCTGCTGGGTGAGAAGGAGAAAATCCGGTCCATGGCCGAAGACCTGGGAACAAGCCTTGAGTTCGTGAAGGTGCTGGAACCGGAGAAGGCCGGGGATTTCGAGGTGTTCTGCGAGTTTCTGCAGCGTGCGGAGCGTTTCCGGGGAGTGGAGCTGGCCAATGCGGCCGAAGTTCTCAGGCAGCCCGCTTACTTTGGAGCGATGATGATCCAGTATGGTCAGGCGGACGGTCTTGTTGGAGGAAATCTCAGCCTGCCGGCGGCAACGTTTCGATCTCTCCTGCATCTTGTGAAGCCGGCCCCGAGCGTTCCGCGGGTGTTTTCAGTGGCCATCCTGTCGGCACCCCATCTTGCGCATTTCGGACGCGGGGGCGTTCTCTTCCTCGCTGACTGTGGTCTCAATGTTGAGCCTGCCACAGATCAACTGGCCGCCATTGCGGTAGAGACTGGACAACTGGCCCGGATTTACTTCGGACGTCGGCCCCGGGTGGCCCTGCTCAGTCACTCGACGAAGGGGTCGGCGCATACTGATTCGGCCCGGCATGTCCGAGCGGCCACTGAACTGGCCCGGCAGCGGGTCAATGCGGAGGAGGTTGAGATTGATGGCGAATTGCAGGCGGATGCCGCACTCGACCCTCTTGCCGCAGAGATCAAGCTTCCCAATGCGGAATTCAAGCAGGCAGCGGATGTGCTTGTTTTCCCAAGCCTGGATGCCGCCAACATAACCCTGAAGATGCTCACCCACGTGGGGGGAGCGCGGGCCTACGGGCAATTCATCCTGGGGTTGACCAAGCCTGCGGCTCAGGTATCGCGAACGATGGATGTCACCGGTATTTATGGAACGGCCCTGGCAGTGGGAGTGGAGGCCATCAAGTACCGGGACCTCTATCCGGAAGATCGGGCCTGATCTGCAGCGGACGGATTCATGCGATCGATTCGTCCTCGAGCCATTTTGTGAGCTCGCAAAAGACCTGTTCCCGGCATTGGTCGGAAAAGGGCTCATGGAGCGCTTCGGGAAACTCCCGCAGGGTGAGGAGGGGAGGAGCAGCATCCCTGAGAAGGTCGTGAAGGTCACGAGGAGCGCAGACCTGATCGCGGAGGCCCTGTGTAAAGAGGAGAGGGATCTGTGGTGGAGATGTCCGGAAGCGCTCTTCAACCCAGCGTGCGACCCTGATCAGAGCATACCCCCAGCGGAGGGACACACGTCGATGGAAAAGGTCGGGCCCGTCCGGCTCCCCCGGGGGGGGCTTCTGGCTCGTACACTTGTCCCGACTCACACCGGTGGCCATTGTCAAGCCGGGGAGGAGGCGGGCCGCCAAGGGGGCAAGGCGCACCAGGAGAGAATTCTGGTTTGCAGCAGGATTGAGCAGGGGAGAGCTGATCCACGAAAAGGAATAGGGCGAGGGTCGGAGGAGGATTTCGCGCAGGGCGAGCAGCCCTCCCACGGAATGGCCCACGATCCCGAGGGGGAGGTGCCGGTCAGTGCACAACTCGAGGCAGCGCTGCTGGCTGGTTTCTGCGATGCGGTCGACAACCTCTAACCCCGGGACGCGGCCCCGGACTCCGCTGGAGCGTCCATGCCCCGGAAGATCGGTTGCCACGCAGGCGATCCCCTTACGGAGGAACGGATGGAGGATTTCCTGGTAGCGTTCCGAAAAGTCGCCCTGACCGTGGAAGTGGATGAGGGCCCCACGGATGGATTTTTTGTCACCCGGAAAGAAGATGTAACGCTGGAGAGAGTGCCCCTCCAGCTCGATTCTCTCTTCCAGGCAGTTCATTGGGTGGGCTGCAGGGAGAGAAGGAGTTCCTCGGTAAGGTTGGCGTCGTTGTCCTGGTTTTTCTGGGTAAAGGCGAGGTGGAGGTTGCGAAGGATGCGAATCAGGATAGCACGCATCGTGCAGGGTTCCTGGATTGCACGACGCGAATCGGGAGTAAGGACTGCGGAGTTGCCGCGGATCTCTTCTACAGGAATGAGCCGGCCACCGCCGAAGCAATCAACGAGATGGGGTTTGCCCTGGACCGAGATCCAAGCGAGGAAGTGGGCGGGAAAGTTGCATCCTGCGATGGTGAGCTCGAGACGGTGGGCCACCAGCATGGCGAGGACAGCGAGGCTGATCGGGTTCCCCTCGCGGTTTGTGATCACCCAAAGCAAGTCCGCATTACCCGGCTGGTAAAAGCCGGTTTTGCTGCCCTGAAAACGGCCTGAAGCGAAAAGAAACTGGCAGAGGGACTGTTCATCGCGATGGGCATCGTGCAGGACGGCCTCGTCAGCCAGTTGGTCAAGGGCATCCGGAAGGGTTGGGCGCACGGAGGTTCCGTCATGAAGCAACTCGCTCACGAGTCGCAGCAGAAGCTCGAAACTCTCCCAGTCGCCTGAGCTGGCATCCAACCCCTGTTGGGGAACGGCCCATTGGCAGCGAACCTGGCGGCGGCGGCCGGGAGCAAGCAGGAGGCTTAACCGGCTGCGATCCTGATCCTCCAGGTTGATTCCGAGGCGGGAGAGCTCAGCACTCACGTCTCCACGGCATGCTGCAAAACGTTCCGAGAGAATCCTCCGGACCTCGGGATCCTCATCGTCGAGCAGCCTGACGAGGTGCGGAAGCTCTTTCTCAACATGCATCGTAGCTCTGCGCTCTTATGAAGCGACGGCGGTATTCTCGATACAGGACGAGAAGGCTGCAACTTTGAAGACTTGCAGAATGCAGTATCCAACCGTTCGTGAAGGAGATCCCCCTGGATGCTCGTTTGACCATATTCTGCCCTGAAAGAGGGAGATGGTGCGCGATGCTGGATTTGAACCAGCGACATCTAGCGTGTCGAGCTAGCGCTCTACCACTGAGCTAATCGCGCGTCAGTTTGACTGATGGCAGGAAGATGGCGGCGCACCCGGTGAGGCGCAAGGAAGATTTCACGGAGAGGAGGAAAGGGTCGGCAACTGCCTGCGCTTTCCTAACGAACTGCAAGAGGGTTTCAGATCCGCGCGGTATCGAAAATGAGAATAAAAAAGAGGGACGCCGCTTCCGACGTCCCTCTTGCTTGAAATAATTTCTGTCTTGTGACTCTAGCGACGCTTTCTGGCAGCCTTGCGCTTGGCGGCCTTCTTGGCGGGCTTCTTGGCGGCCTTCTTGGCGGCTTTCTTGGCGGGCTTGCGCTTGGCAGCCTTCTTGGCGGCCTTCTTCGCAGGCTTCTTCTTAGCTGCCTTCTTAGCAGCTTTCTTCCTGTCTCTTATACACATCTCCGAGCCCACGAGACCGTACTAGA
>CAWWCX010000224.1:0-7018 GCA_963935445.1 uncultured Roseibacillus sp. | reverse complement strand
TTGTCGGCGGCGAGGTCGCTGAAGCGTTGATAGCATTCAAAGGTGACCTGACGGGTGGACTTGCGGAAGCGTGCGATTCCGTATCCGTCGGAGCGCTTGCGCTCATCGGAGCGATCCACCGGATTCGCGTAGGCCAGCATCCGGATCTTGTTGCCCAGGCCGTCGACATAATTGCCTGTCCACGGGAGGGGGCTGCCAGCGACGGGGTTGGGGCCGGCTTTCTCGTCCTCCGGGTGCCACCAGCGGCCGTAGATGGTGTTGACAAGGGCGGGGCTGGTAAATCCGTAGGGGCCGTCGTTGTGTGCCTCAATCCCATGTTGGACGACCACCGCCAGGTGCTGGTCGCCACAGAGGTGGGGAGCCCAGGCGCGGCGAAGTTCGCGGAGTGCATTATTACGTCCGGTTTGAGGCCATGCGTTTGAGTCGAGGTCGGCAAGAAGTCGGTTGTTCGGGTTTCCGTGCAGATGGACTGCCCCGCAGAAGGCGGTCTGGGAGAGGGCGCATTTCATCACTGCGCCTGTCCAGTCCTGTCCCCATTGGCGTAGAAACCCAAGTTGACGATCTCCCAGTAGCTTGAGGCCCTTCACGTCGACTGCCTTGCGATCGTACTTCGGATCGTTAATGTGGTCGGGCCTTGGCCCCATCTTGGGAATCTTGCCCTGAGGGCCGCTCTTGAACTTGCGATCTTCCAGGATCGCGAAGTCGATTCCACCGACCCGGAGGCGGGTGAAGTAGACGGTGATTCCCCGCTCAATTGGCTTGGCGTCGTAGGGGTCGGGAAGGTGCCAGGTTTGCTGGCGTTGCACCATGTTGACATATTTGACGGGGTAGAAATATCCGCCGGTAGGACCGGCCGGGCTCTTGGCGACCTTGCCACTTTCGCCCCAGATGTTCGCCTGACCCACATCGTGGTCATCGGGAATGGAAACTGTCGGGCGGTCCTTGATGAGATCGCGGAACTGGAGACCGAACTGGATCCAGCCTGCGGTATGCTGGGTGTGATGGTAGGTCTGGTCGCCGGCGAAGAACAGGAGGTCGGGATCATGCAGGAGCAGATTGCGGACGATTCGCGGGCGTTCCCCGGGAGTGCGGCTTGAATTGCAGGACATGTTGGCGACTACGATCTCGTCCTTGTCGACAGGGTCCTTGCGGATGAGGCCTTGGAACATCGCGTCCTTCCCGTGACGCACCCTGTAGGGGACGCTTCTGCTATTGTCCCAGTTCTTGATACGGAAGTGGGCGCTCCAGCCGGGGAAGACAATTTCCTCCCGGGCGATCTCTTTCCAGTCGCCTCCCTGCTTCAACTCGAGGCGCACTTCCCTGGATTCGTCGGGCTTCAGTGGATAGAGCTGGGCGCTGAGCTTCAGGGTGCCCTGGTCGTGAGTGTAGAGGGCAAAGGCCACCACGTCCTCCCGGGGCACGTTGAGATTGATCATGCGCTTGGGTTGCCGGGCTCCAGGCCTCGGGGGCTTCGGTTGTGATTTTGTCCAGTCTCCCGTGGCCATGCCGTCGAGCTTCGGGTACTTCTCGCCGAAGACCGCGGGATCGTCGCCGAGAAGAGGGGAATGGACGGCGAGTAGACTGAGGAGGGGCAGGGTGAGGAACGGACGCTTGGTCATGGCGCGGTAATACGAACACGGTGTCCGCACTTGGTCGCGGAAAATCTCAGAAAATGGGCAATCGAAATCCGACGGTGCCGGAGGCTCTCGCGAAGGAGGGGTTTCCCGTCCCATCCCGGGGGGCGAATGGTAGCGGCACCGGTTCAGTTCAGTCCCTTCAGGTAGGCCATCACATCGGCGAGGTCCTGGGCACTCAGGCCGAGTTGGTCGGCCGAGAGCATGAGGGACCGGCCGAGAGGTTCGACAGTCTGGACCTTCCTGGCGGGAATCATTTGCACCGTGCCGCCCTGGCTCTGGATGATCACGGGATCTCTGGGGCTCAGGACGAGGCCGTGGATTTCGCCGCCCTCCTTGAGTCGGACCACGCTGCCCGAGAACCCGTGGGCAATCTCAGCGGAAGGGTCGATGATGGCGCGCAGGAAGCGCGCCTCCCCCTGGTTCTTGATCCAGCCCCTGAGGGAGGGTCCGTAATCCACGCCCTGGTCCTCGATGCGGTGGCACATCACGCAGCGGGCGGCGGTGGTCCTGCCCTTCTCGGCGTTCCCCTTCAGGGCGAGGATTTGTTCCGGGGCCGGGAGGCGGGATTCTCCCTCAAAGACCGGGACAATGGCTTCGGTGACGGTCTGGTTCTCCGGATCGTAGAGCTTGTTCGCCTTGAGGAGGCTGAAGATATCAAAGTCCTTCCAGCGGGTCTTACCCAGATGCACGAGCCATCGGGCGGCTTCCGTTCCCACCGGTCCCTTGTCCTTGGCGACCTTGACCAAGCTGGTGGCAGCCCGGGGGTCGTCCGTGAAGGCAAGGGTTTCCACGGCAAGGAAGCGGGCCTCCCGCGAGAGGGTGTCGGAGAGAGCCCGCTCCGTGAGGGCGCCAACCGCAGCGCGAGGATGCAGGCGCCAGGTGATCCGGGCAAAGGCGTCCGGCCACTCGAGGGCGTTCACGATCCGGGCGCTGTTGCGGACGTTGTTCCAGACCATCTCCTCGGCGCCTTCCGCTCCCAGTCCGCAGGCCTCGAGGTAGGTGCGGTCATCCGCGCGGCAACGTTGCAGGAGGTAAGCGAGGTAGACGGCCTTGCGGTGAGCGGGCGCATCCCGCAACGAGAGGGCGACCTCCCGGCGGACCGCTGCGCTTGGTTCGTTGGCATAAAACCTGCCAACCATTTGCAGGGGATCTTCGCCGGCATTGCGAAGGGCGCGGAAGGCAAGGAGGCGGGTCTGGGCATCCGGGCTGTCGAGGAGGGTCCTTGTGATTCGCAGGCCCTCGGCACCAAGCAGGGGGAGCAGCCAGACGGCACGGGCCTGGATGTAGCCATTGTAGTGGCCGAGGAGTTCCCGAACGGCGGGGAGGGCTTTTTCTCCGGCTTCCCGCAGGGTTTCGAAGCCGCGGTGACGGACGTTCTGGGCAGGACTGCAGAGCAAGGCAATGGCCCCCTCGATGGAGTCCGGATCGGCTGCGGGAATCCGGGGTTGAAACCCCCGGGGAGCGAGTCGGTAGATGGTCCCGGAACAGCTCTTGTCCACGCTATTGTGGCCCCCCACCCCGGAGTCGAACCAATCGGAAATATAGAGGGCTCCGTCCGCACCACCATGATGTCGGAGGGACGAAAGAGATCGCCCGCTGCCGACTTGATCAGCGGGAAGCGGGTGAGTTTGAAATTCGATCCCTCGGGAACGGGGTAGTAGCCGAGGACTTCCTTGCGCCCGGCATCACAACTTGCCAGCAGGCCGGCATATTTCGAGGGGAGGGCGCCATTTTCGTAGAAGCAGATACCGGTCGGGGAGCCGCCGCCGTAGACGTCGCCGGGAGGCAGGGTCCCGGGATCCCACTGTCTCCAGTGGGCCTCCGGGACGTTCTGGCCCGGACGCTGGTCGGCACGCCAGCTTCGTTGTCCGTCCGGGGAGAAGAATCCCAGAAAACCACCTTCCATGAGCCAGGTGGTCCGGCAGGCGGGGGGATCGTCATTGTCGTTCTGAAAGACATCTCCGAAGGATGTGACGGTATGCTCGTAACTGTTGCGGAATCCGTGACCGATGATTCTCACCCCGCTGCCATCCGGGTTCATCTTTGCAGCGAAACCTCCAACCCAGACATGGCCATCGCCGCTCGGTTCACCGGCAACCTCCTGGTGGTCGACGAACCATTCGCCTCCTCCTCCCTTGTAAGGGCCCCCGATGAGGAATTCTACTCCGTCCTTGTCCGTGAAGCGGGCGCCGCAATTGCCGTGATTGAAATACCACTTGCCGTCCGGCCCGGCGACCGCCGCGTGCAGGCTGTGATCGTGGTTCTTCCCATTGAACCCGGTGAGGAGGTTTTCGCGTTTGTCGATGCCCGGGTCGAAGACGCGGTTTCGGTCGACATCGGTATAGACGATGAGGTGGGGTGGTTGAGCGACCACCACCTGGTTATCAAAGACGCTCACGCCGAGGGGAGCGACCAATTCGGGGTCCTGAACAAACACGTGGGAACTATCGGCCTTTCCGTCCCCGTCCCTGTCCTCCAGCACGACGATGCGGTCTCCTTCAGGTCTTCGATTCCGGTTCTTGCGATAATTCACACCCTCAGCTACCCAGATCCGGCCCGCCGCATCGGTATCCATGTTGGTGGGGTTCAGAAGCATGGGGCTGGTGGCCCAGACCGTCAGCTCCAGGTCGTCAGGCACAGAGATATGCTCGGGTGCGACCAGCTGTGGGTCGGTGCTGTTGGGATTGAATGGAAGGGAGCCGCTGGTGAAACCTGTCGGCTCCCGGTCAAAGACGAGGAATCGCACGGAAGCCGGAGTGAGCTCGGTGCCCCGGACGGCCCCCCCGTCGTCGAGGGCCACCTTGGCCCGGAAGGTCGTGGCGTTTCCGGGGACCTCGAATAAGATCATCGAATCGGCATGAGTGCCCAGGCCGCTGGCAAACTCCTTGCCGTCGACGAGCAGGGGTCCGCCCCGATAGTTCCTGCCGCGATGAACCTGTCCGGACGCGCTGGCGGCCGTTTTCCATGAGAAGGTGGTGAGGTCGAGAACGGTGCCGTCCCGCATCACGACCTCAGGCTCGATCCAGTTGGCCCAGTCGTGGCTCTTGTTGCCTTCGCTGGAGACCGCCAGGTAGAGATGCGGTCTTGTGAGGGCGATCTCGAATGCATGCAGCCGCTGCGGGTCTCCACTGCGGAGGACGGGGCTCTCATAGAGTGGCTCAGGAGCGCGGGTTGTCCCTGCTTCCTCCTGTGCGCACGCCGCGGAGAGGACGAGACCGGTAAACAGGACGAGAAGACGGGCCATGGGTAAGGTTGGTGTCGCCAGGGAAAGGGCCAGGAGGCCCCGGCCTTCTTGCAACCGTTGAGGGGAGGGTGGCTACTTGAACTTGGCCTCTCGTTCGGTCTGCACCTTGGCAGGGGGAAGCTTCTTCCACTCTGCGGGATCGGGGACCTTGATGTGCTTCACCCGGCCCTTCTTGTCGAGATTCACATTAAGTTCCTCCTCGGAAGGCGTTCTCGACAAGACCCCGTCTTCAGGAATTTTCATGCCAGCAGTCCAGATGATGGCATTCAGGACGGCCTTGCGAACCCCGTCCACCGCCCAGGTGTGATGGTAGTGGCCGCCCACGAATCCGATTCCGCGCCCACCGGAGGGTCGCTCGTAACCCCACATCAGGGTCTGTGGCTTATCCAGTCCGTCCACTCCGTTCTTGTTCCACATGTTGATGTAGCGGTGCATGTTTTTCCGGGTGGGTACTGCTGTGAAGAGATCGAGAACCTTCTCACGATCCTCGATGAAGCGCATGTGGTAGTACCATTCATCAAGGCAGGTGATGGCCTCGCGGGATACGCCGTTTCCAATCTCGTGATCCTTGATGATGGAGAGATCGGCGACCCAGTGGGGATTGACCGAGTAACCACTCTCCATCGCGGCACCGATCCAGGGCCGATAATACTTTTCCCCGATCTGGGGACTCGGGTGGACGGCGTAGTGCATGAAGACCATGCCCACGCCCTTCTTGGCGAGATCGTCGAGGAATTCCCACTGGCCGGCATGTGCGCTCACGTGATCGGCGTAGATCACGATGGTATCGGCGCTGGCGACCACGTCCCTGTGCTCCCTGGGCCAGTCAGCCCGGACCACGGTGGCCTTGACCTTGAGGCCGCTTTGTTCATTGAGAGCCTTGGCGAGAAGGGTGCACCCCGCATAAAACTCGTGTTCCCCGGGGCCGTGGCTGCGGTTGCCTGCGATGAAGACGATGTGTTTGACCTCTTCGTCTTTCTTGGCCGACATGAGGATCGGGCAAAGCAGTGCAAGGAAGAGAGGGACGGCTAAGGCAATGCGTTTCATGGGTGACGGTGAGGATATGGACCGGGTGGGGCGATTGGCCCGGTATTGGGCCCGCCGGAATGTGATTTGTCACGCAAGTTCGTAACGGGGAATCACTTCTTTCCCAGCCAGAGAGCGGCATTCTCCAGAAGCTGGAGGAGGTGCGGGTTGGCGAAGACGGGATACTGCTGGTCGCCGGGGCGGTAATAGAAGACCCTGCCCTTCCCGAGGTTCCACAGGCAGCCGGAACGGAAGAATTCCCCGCCTTTCCAGTCTTCGGTGAAGAGGACGGTGTCCGGTTCCGGAACTCCGAAGGGTTCGTCATACATTTCGGTTGCCTCGAGGGTGAACCGGGCGGGAACACCCTTACAGATCGGGTGGGTCCTGTGGATGATGCGCATCTCCGCCGGTTGCCCCGGTCCGCAACAACGGGGGAAGACGCAGTTGGGCCTCCTGACGAAGGCGGTGACGTTCCCCTCGTCGTCGAACTCGTAGCGCCACGGAGCGAAGTTACGATCGAACTCCCCGGCTTTCTTCCATTGGATCCTGCCGTCGTAGACGACCCGGGCCTTGGCGCGTTTGTCCTCGGGAAGCGCCTCGAGGGCGTCCTGGGCGGCCTTCTCCTGCATGCAGACCATGAAGGGAACGGACCAGTGGGCGGAGTGAAGAGGGACAAAGGCGAGTTTTCCGGCCTTCACCAGGTCGGCGATTTCCTGCCCCTTTGCCTCGGGAATTTCCCGCTGCCGGACGTGGGCCCAGTAGATGAGGACATCGGTCTTGTTGAGTGCCTCGCTGGAGAGCCCCAGCTCGGGGTCGTTCTGGGTGGCAGTGGTGACTTCCAGTCCAGGGTTCTTCCGCAGATGGTCGGCAATGAAATTGCCTGGAAAATTCTCGTAAACCTTGCGGCGAACAGGCTGTTGCTCATCCCAGACCAGGACACGGATCTTGTCCTGTGCGCTGAGCAGGCCGGGCAGCAGGTTCAGGGTGAGGAGCAGGGCGACATATTTCATGGCAAGGGGGCGGGGCAGGGATCCCCTCCGGGAGCCGGACGGGATGCGCAAGGATGGCAGGCGGGGTGCCTGTGCGGCAATCCTCTCTTCATGCCAGCGCG
>CAWWCX010000223.1:0-7048 GCA_963935445.1 uncultured Roseibacillus sp. | reverse complement strand
GATCTAGTACGGTCTCGTGGGCTCGGAGATGTGTATAAGAGACAGAGACCAAGGGAAGGTTCGGTCCGTTTGAGGACCAGCTTTTCTTCGGGGATTATACCCTCAGCCTCATCATGCGGGTGACGACCGAAGAGGTGAATGGCGTGTGGCAGGGGGCCTGCTATCCTTTCCGAGAGGGGCTCGCCACCGGGATCATGAATGTGGAATTCACTCCGCGGGGGCAGCTGATGGCCGGGGGGTTCACCACCAACCGGCAATGGCCCGTGCGAGGGACCTCGCCCTTTGCGATCCAGCGTCTCGACTGGACGGGGAAGATCCCCTTCGAAGTCCAGGAGATCAAGATTACCCCGGAGGGGTTTGCGCTGCATTTTACCAAGCCGGTTGATCCACAGGTTGCGGAGAGGCCGGGAAGCTACGTGGTTAGGACCTACACCCACAACTTCTCGGCAGGCTACGGCAGTCCGGAAGTCGACCATACCTCGCCAGAGGTGACCGAGGCCAAGGTCTCCGGCGGAGGGAGACTCGTGGAGCTCTCCGTCGACGGGGTTCAGGAAAGCCACATCCATGACTTCGACCTTTCCGCCCTGCGAGGGACGGACGGTCGGCCCCTCCTCCATGACAAGGCCTATTACACGGTGAACGAGATCCCGGCGCGATCCGTCGCGGACCCGTGAGTTGGCAGTAAGGTCCCTCACCACGGTGGGGGAATTCGGGTCGGTCGGACGGCAGGGCACTAGACGCTCGACAGGAGAGCGTCCGCCCGGATACTCCCGCCGTGCGTCGCCAGGGGATTGTTGGACATCGCTATTGGATTGCGGTGGTTTTCTGCCTGCTGGCGGCTGCCCCGGGCGCATGGTTGCCGGTCCTTTCGAACGTGCTCGAGGCGAAGGGCTGGAACCGGACGATCACCTGGGCGTTTCTCATCGGGCCGGTTGCGGGGATGATTTCGCCGATCCTTTTCGGTGCTCGTGCGGACCAGCGTATTCCGGCAGAGAAGCTCGCCGGTATCATCATCGCGGGTGGAGCCATCTTCCTGTGGGCGGCTTTTGAGGCCCTCGACCAGGGCAATCCCAAGCTGTTCCTCGTCTTTCTGTCGCTGAATGCGCTGATTTCTGCCCCGGCGTGGGGTCTGATTACCACCATCGCCCTGAACAACCTCGAAGACGAACAGAAATCCTTCGGCTTCTATCGAGTCTGGGGCACGGTGGGCTGGATCCTCGTGGGCTGGTCGGTGAGTTGGTTCGGCCTGGATGAGTCCACCAGCGTCGGAGACCTGGCAACCGGAATGCGGATCATGGCCGGGCTTTGTGCCTTCATGCTGCCGCACACGCCGCCCATGGCGAAGGGCGCCCGGGGGTGGCGTAGTGTGCTTGGCATGGACTCCCTGCGGATCTTCGAAAACCGGGACCATCGTGCTTACCTCATCTCGACCTTCCTGCTCTCCGTTCCGCTGGCCGCCTTCTACATGCATAGTCCAATCCACCTGCGTGAGCTCGGGTTCGCCTCGGTCGCGGCGGGGATGACCATGGGCCAGGTTTTCGAGGTATTGGCCTTTCTCATGATGGGCTACTGGCTCAAGCGGGTCCGGATCAAGATTCTTCTGATGGTGGCGATGGGCTGCGCGGTCGTTCGTTATATCCTCTTCGCTTTCGGGGGAGTGTTTGACCATTTTGGCTGGCTGCTGGTGGGGCTCTCCCTCCATGGCATCTGCTGGACTTTCTTTTTCGAGACCGGACGTGTGTTCCTGAACCGACGGGTTGATCCTGCCCTCCGGGCGCAGGTGCAGGCCCTTGTGACCTTTGCCTCGATGGGGCTGGGCTCTCTGGTCGGGACTCTGCTCTGTGGCAAACTCTACGATTGGATGGTCGTGGGTGAGCAGGGTGGGTGGACATGCTACTGGCTGGCCCTGGCGGTGATGTGCCTGGCGAGTATGATCTACTTCGCTACCGGATACCGGGGGTTGGGGGCCAGCAATGAGCCGGAGTCGGCTCATGAAGCCAGCCCTGCAGAAGATGCGGCCAGGCACTGAGAGCCCTTGAGGACTCTTGCGAACTGGTGTCGCCCGGTGGTGTTCCGTGCCATCACGAGGGAAAAATAGGCGTCAAGCAGGTGGTAGAGCTGAGGATGAACCGGGCCGTGCACGTGAACGAACTCTGCCCGGAAACGGCTCCTCAGGTCGAGTTGTGTGAAGGCTGCCAGTTCCGCGGCGCTCCAGAAGATTTCGTAGGAATACCCCCCTGCGTGGGCAGGTTCGGCAGTGACCAGTTCCTCGCGGATGGCATACAGTTCTCCGCTGGCATAGGATTCATATTTGACGAGATCGAAAAGGGGCGGGCCATGGGTGAGGCCCGTAACCGATACGGGATCAATGAGGACAAGTCCGGGCCAGAGGATGTTCTCGAGGATGAGGTCCCCATGCAGGCGGACCGAGGGCTGGGTCGCGAGCAGGGTGAGAACTCCCGACTGTCGCACCGCGTCGAGGGCGGTGTGGAGGCCGGGGATGGGGGCTGCTCCGTTGATGGAGACCGAGGGGGACTCCACGAGGTCCCGGAAGGGCGGCATGCCCGCGAGTTCGATGATGGATTCCTCAAGGACGGTCTCGAGGTGGGTCGCGAAGGCAGTTGCTTGATTCTCTCTCTCCGCATGGAGTCCGTAGAGGACAGCTCGCGACAGTTCGGCCTGGATGGACTCCGCGTCCTCCGCGCTGAGCTTTCCGGCCAGGGAAAGCCGTGCTACATCCTGCCGCTCCGCAAAAAACGGGATCTCGTAGCCTATCGAGAGCTCGTCCCAGCTGTCGAGGAGGGGGGGGAAATACGCGCGGGCGGCCTGAGGCAGGGAAGCGAGGTAGGCGATTTCGTTCCGGAGGGCCTGGTGGGCCCATGGCCCGGGACTGGCCGTATCCTTGCTTTCCTTGCGGACGCGGAGGCACCCGTCTTCGCTGGGCACTACGGAAGTGCGATCCCAGTAGCCCTCCTTGAGAATTCGGACAGGTTGGGACCTCATGTGCGTTCTGAGGCAGGAAACAGGGAAGTGATCGCCTCCTTGGTGGCCGCGCAGATTCCTCGCTCGGTAATCAGTCCGCTGACCAGGCGGGCAGGTGTTACGTCGAAGGCGAAATTGCCGGTCGGGGACCCGGGATTAATCAGGTCGACCTCCGTTACGGAGTGTTCCCCGGAGAGACCCTCCAGATGGGAAACTTCTCGTCCGTCGCGCACCTCGATGGGAATTTCGGATACTCCATCGTGCATCTGCCAGTCAAAGGTGGAGGAAGGCAGCGCGACATAAAAGGGGACGCTGTTATCGTGGGCGGCAAGAGCCTTGAGATACGTTCCAATCTTGTTTGCCACATCCCCGGTGGCTGTTGTGCGATCGGTTCCGGTAATGACCATGTCGACGAGGCCGTGCTGCATGAGGTGCCCTCCGGCATTGTCTACGATCACGGTGTGGGGGACCCCTTCATTCTGAAGTTCCCAGGCAGTCAACCGGGCCCCCTGGTTGCGGGGCCTGGTTTCATCCACCCAGACATGAACGGGGATTCCAGCGCGATGGGCCGCATAGATCGGAGCCGTGGCGGATCCCCAGTCGGTGAAAGCAAGCCATCCCGCGTTGCAGTGGGTGAGAATGTGCACGGGCTCCCCGGCTGGTTTGTCCTTTGCGAGGGTTGAGACCAGGGACAGACCGTGTTGGCCGATCTGCCGGCACCAGGCCGCATCCTCATCGGCAATGGCGTTGGCCTCTGCAAGGCTGGTCCTCTCCCATTGCTCGACGGGCACGCGGGCAAGGGTCGACAATTGGCGCTCCACCGCCCAGGCGAGATTGCTCGCCGTCGGGCGAGTAGCAATGAGCGTGTCGGCACAGTGTTGAAGCCGATCGGTGGAACGTTTGGCCTGGCGGGCGGCCAACCACATCCCATAGCCAGCCGTTGCCCCGATGCATCCCGCACCGCGGACAGCCATGTCCCGGATGGCGGAGGCTACCGCGTCGACGGTGGCGAGGTCCTCGAGGGCAAAGGTCCATGGAAGCCGTCGCTGGTCGATGATCCGGACGACCCCCCGGTCCGGGTCGCTCCAAACTGTCCGATAGGGGCGACCCTCCACGCGCATTCGGGGATGCTCCGCTTCTGCGGTCATGAGGCCAAGTCTGAATCGATGAGATGGTCACCGGAAAAGATGACCCTCCAGGCCGGTCTGGGTCGTGCGAGGGCTTGCCTAGATCGCTGCACTCTGCAAGCTCCCTGCCATGAGACGCCGATATTGTGCCCTGTCCCTTCTCAGTCTCCTCGCCGTCCCTTGCGAGGCTGCTGAAGCGCCCAAGCCCCTTTTCACCAGTTCGGTGGTAACATCCAAGACCCCGGGTCATGCGGTGGACATCAAGGTTGATCTCAAGGGGGCACGTTCGCTCTATCTGGTGATTGACGAGACAGGCGACGGCTACGGATGTGACTGGGCGAACTGGGTGGAGCCGCGAGTTGTCGGGCCGAAGGGAACTCTCAAGCTGACTGATTTGAAATGGAAGGGAGCCTTCGCCGGATGGGGTGCGCCCCGGGTGAACAAGAATGCCGGAGGACAGGCCCTGGTGGTGAACGACAAGCCGGTGAGCTTCGGCATCGGTTCTCATGCTCCCTCCACCATCATCTATGAACTTCCGGAAGGGTATACCCACTTCGAGGCCAGCGGCGCCCTCGACAAGGGTGGAGTCAGTCAGCAGGGAGGAAACACCAGTAGCGTGAAATTCCTGGTTTTCAATGCCAAGCCGGGAGCGGGTAGTTCCGCCAGCGGAGAAGAAACCGAGGTTCCCGTCGACCGATTCGTTGTCCCCGATGACCTGGAGGTGACCGTGTGGGCCCGCTCACCGCTTTTTCGAAACCCAACCAATTTTGACTTTGATCACCATGGCCGGGCGTGGGTGGCCGAGGGGGTGAACTACCGCGGACAGCGCAGGGACGGAGAGGGCGACCGGATCATGGTCGTACACGACAGCAACGGAGACGGACTGGCTGACAAATCGCACGTCTTCGTTCAGGAAAAGCATCTCCAGTCCCCCCTCGGGGTGGCGGTATTTGATAACGTGGTGGTGGTTTCCCAGCCGCCCGACCTGCTGGTTTATACCGATGTGGATCGCGATCTCGTGTTCAACCCGGAAAAGGACAAGCGTGAAGTGCTGCTGACCGGATTCAATGGACGAAATCATGACCACAGCCTGCATGCCCTGATCGCAGGGCCGGACGGCAAATGGTATTTCAACCAGGGCAACATGGGAGCGCAGTTCACGGACCGCTCCGGAAAGACCTTCAGGATTGGAAGTCCGTATTCGATGCGCCAGGTGGCGGGTCACAAGAGTGACGATGGTCACGTTTACCTTGGTGGATTCTCGGTCCGGATGAATCCGGACGGCACCAATTGTGAGATCATCGGGCACAACTACCGGAACAGCTACGAGCAGATCATCACTTCGGCGGGAGATGTCTTCCAGAATGACAATGATGACCCTCCAGCCTGCAGGACGAGCTGGGTGATGGAATACGGTAATGCGGGCTTTGCCTCCAATGATGGGCAGCGCTCCTGGGGTGCGGATCGCCGCCCCGGGCAGGACACGCCGACAGCGGAGTGGCGTCAACACGACCCGGGCAGCATGCCTCCCGGAGATATTTACGGAGGGGGTGCTCCCACCGGAATCACCTATTACGAGAATGGAGCCCTTCCTGAGCGTTACAACGGTCTGCTTCTCAGCTGTGAGTCCGCCAAGAATGTGATCTTCGGGTACCAGCCGAAGCCAGAGGGCGCGGGCTTCAAGATGGACCGCTTTGACTTCATGACGTCGAATCCGGAACGCAAATGGGCCGGGGCAGATTTCAAGGGGCGCTCCAACCGGGATCTCAACACCTGGTTCCGGCCTGCGGACGTCACGGTCGGCCCTGACGGGGCGCTGTATGTCGCGGACTGGTTCGATCCCCGGGTCGGGGGTCACGGAACCCAGGATCGATCCCTGTCCGGCACGATCTACCGGATCGCTCCAAAGGGTTTCAAGTCTGAGGTGCCCAAGCTGGACCTCGCCTCCGAGGCCGGACAGATCGCGGCGCTCAGGAGTCCTGCAATCAATACCCGTTATCTGGGGTTCAAGGGGCTGAAGGCAGCCGGGGAGAAATCGATCCCGGCGCTCGTAGCGCTGGCTGGTGACAAGAATCCCTATCTGGCGGCGCGGGCCGTGTGGCTACTGGCACAACTCGGGGAGAAGGGGGTCAAGGCGATGCTCAGTTTGCCAGAGAAAACGGGGAGTCAGGCCCGGATTACGGTATTTCGTGCTCTTCGGCGGGCTGGCTACAAGGATACAATGAAGCTCGCTCAAAGGCTTGCGGGGGATTCATCGCCAGCCTTGCGGCGGGAGGTGGCCTTTTATCTTCGTAATGAGCCACCAACTCCTGCGGTCGTCTCTGCCCTCGTCGAGATTGCCAAGGGGTATGACGGCAAGGATCGCAGTTACCTGGAGGCCTTTGGAACAGGAGCCACCGGCAAGGAGGCCGCTGTCTTTGCTGGCTTGACCAGGGAGGTCAGGCCGGAAGAATGGGATCAGGCCACTGCCGGAGCGGTCTGGCGGCTTATGTCCGCGGCGGCAGTGCCGGCTCTGCAGGAGCGGGTGTTTCTCGCAAGCCTTTCATCCGAAGTCAGGCTGCAGGCCTTGGAATCGATCGCCTTCGTGCGGAGCGGCAGCGCAGCCACTGCAATGGTTGAAATCGCCAACCTCCTCCCGGACAAGGAGCTTGCCGAAAGGGCAAAGTTCTGGGCCACTTGGAATCACGACCGCTGGTGGAAGGCCTACAAGCCTCGTGAGCGACTGAAGGGGGGGGATGCCCGGGCAGCCCTTGTACCGGTTGTCACGCCCGCGGAAGAGGGGCCGTCCAAGCTTCCTCCAGTCGCTGAAATTCTTAAGCTCAAGGGGGACGCTACCCGAGGAAAGGCTGTCGCGGCCCGGTGCATCACATGTCATGTGATTGGCGAGCTTGGCGTTGATGTCGGACCAAATTTAACGGGCTTCGGTCAGCGTTTCCCGA
>CAWWCX010000222.1:0-7060 GCA_963935445.1 uncultured Roseibacillus sp. | reverse complement strand
ACACTGCATATCGTCGGCAGCGTCAGATGTGTATAAGAGACAGGATCCAATTGCGGCGACCAGCGTCAACAACACCGCGCCAAACAGCCCCACCCCACCGATCGGCGCGAGCCAGATTCCCACCCCCGGATCGCCGCCGTGGAATGTCACCCCGCCGAGAAAGAATCCGGCGGGCATGATCACTGAGGCAACTACGAGGAGCGGAGATGCAAGACGGAGGCTGCGGGTGGACGACAAGTCGAGCTGCTTGATGGTGGAACCCAACGCGATGTTGATCAGGGCAAGCAAGACGCCGTGCGCGTGCGCCAGGGTCCACATCAAGCGCCGCGTCGTGTAGGCCTCCTCCAAGTACCAGCGAGCTTTGAAGGCGTGGAGGGCTTCGAGGGTCAATCCGAGAGTGAGAAAAACGAGCAGGAAGGCCCAGCCGACGATGCAGTGGCGGCGCACGAGGTGATGCGAAGAGGTATGTTCGGGCTCGGGCATTGTTACTCCAATAGATGCAAATCGGGATCGTGGCGTTGCTTCATCAGGGGCTCGACCTTTTCACGCGGAAGTTGCCCCTGCCCGTCGATGAGGACTCGCGCCGCGCGCTCGGGCGGTGGTTTTTGCGGGAGCGATTGCCAATGCTGCAACACGCGCGGGAAATTCTGCGCATACTCAGAACCGAGGGTATCGAGCTGAAAACTGCTGAAGCCCGGCAGCCGTTTCAGCGATCGTTCCGCAATGAGCCGAACCGCATCGTAGCGGTCCGTGCTTAACAATCCGAGATAGGGGGCCATCCAATCCGATCCCGACACCTCCTTCGCATCCTCCCACCCGAAACTCCAAGCCATGAGCGCGCGCTGACCGGCATCGCCTTGCAGGGTCCAGAGAACGGAGGCTGCGATTTCGCGTTGGTCGTCGCTCATGTCTGGTTTTTCGTGACCATGCCAATCCGCGAGGTAGTCGGCCGTCCATTCCAGGGTCTGGTCGAGGTGACATTGATTGCACGCATTCGGCCGGCGGGTTTCGAGACTATTCTTCACCGACGGCGTGTCGATCTGGTGGCTGCGAATCGCCTTGAGCAGCCCGTAGGTGGTGTGCGGCATGTGGCAGTTGTAGCAATTGCTCCCCGACGACTCCACCGGGTGGTGGGTATGCGCCACCAGTTTGGACTCTTCGCGATACTCTTTGTGGCACTGGATGCACGCTTGGTTTCCACGATGGCCGAGCTTGAGCTGATCGTCCGCCCACACCTTGCGCGGACGCGGATCGTCCGGCGGCTGGTGCATTTGGTGGCAGCTCATGCAGGAGAGCTCGCCCCGTTCAAAACAGGGCGAGCGGGAGAGCCCGTTGTATTCGCGGCCGGAAACGCGGATCATGCCGTCCGACCAAAACATCGATTCGAGGTAGTGCGGAAAGCCATCGATGTGCTTCTGAACCGACGGCGGCTGCGGGGAGGTCTTCAGCCGGACAAAATCTCGGAGAGCTGTTTTCTCGAGATCGTCGCCGGGCCGGAACTCGTATCCATGCTGCGCCCACTTGCTCCAGGCCTCGTCGTCCTTGAAGTTGGTGACCCCGTGGCAGTGACCACACACTTGGGAGGCGCGGTCGTGCGGGAGCCGGTTCGGATGCACGATCGTTGAGTCTCCCTCGTCGTCAAAGTGCAACTTGTAACGGCGGAATGGATCGCGGTTCACAGCGATGTGATCTTCCGCCGGCCCGTGACAGGCTTCACAAGAGATCCCGAACTCCGCCACGTGCGAATCGACCGTTTCCAAGGACCCGTGGGTGAGATTGGCCATTTCACCCGGACGCATCCGACCGTGGGTGGTGTGGCAGCGCATGCAAGACTCGTTCCAGCGGCCCACCTCTGCGGAGAGGGTCTTCGGCTTGGGTTGGAGGAAAGCGGAACGCCGCGGGATCCAGCGTTTCTCTTCGCAGAGGTAGGCGAATGGCAGCAGGCTCAGGGCACGACTATTGTGCAGCGACGTCCAGTAGACTTGCATGTGATGCGAACCAGTGGTGAGGACCACTTCGCTCCGGAAATCGTCGGGGGATTTTTTGCCGGGGTCGCGGGGCACCGTCACAAAGAAGCGATCGTCCTCGCGCTCGAGATGGAAGTTCAGACCGTCGAGCCGCATGTCGACGTCGAAGTTGCCCTCCACCGATTCGGGGCCGGCGACCTGCGTCATGGTGCGATGGTAGGAGTCGTGCCAGGAGTCGTACTCGTGGGGATGGCAGGCCCGGCAACTCCGGGAGGAGACGTAGTGGTCCGCCAGCTCGGCAGCGGGCCGATTCGCGACTTGGTCGGCCTCGCCGGTCACGGGTTCGTCCCGGCTGCCCACCGTCCCGATCACTGCGGGCATGATCGCGGCCAGAACGAGGATGCACGCGAACACCAACAATCCCAACAATCGCTGTGCCGCCGCCCCGCTCATAGCTTATTCTGTTGAGCCCTGAATTCCCTGAGCAAGCACCAACTCGGGCAATGGCACACAGATTCTCAACTTTGGTGGAAATTACACTCGGGCTGAGTTCGTGTGCGAAAATTTATTTACAGGTAGTCCGGTCGAGTGATGGCATTTTCTATTGTCACCGCGCAATTCTCCATGCTAGCTTGCCTGTCAGCATGTTACCTAAATGGTGACATCAGAGTCCTCACCTCTTCATCTGAAAGGAGAAAATCCATGTGTTTCAAATCCAGTACTCTCGCAATCCTCGCACTCGCTTGCGCAATCCCGACTGCCGGGGCGACGTCCTTGGCTGGCCTCGTTCACCAGTGGAACTTCGATGACCCGGATAACTTGGGTGCGCCCACGGTTGGCGGCGTGACTCTTAACCCTCACAACGGACCGACCGCCGGGGGTGGAGCGGGCCCACTGTCACCATCTTCGCTGGATACGAGTTCCGGAGGGATTCTTCGAGTGGGGGCGGAGGGCTCCTTGGACCTCGCTGGTGACTTTTCCTATTCCCTTTGGGCCCAGCAGACTGGCGGCGGACAGTGGTTGAAGATGTTTGCGCACAACACGTCTCCTGGCGGCTCCTTCGCGCAGGCTGAAATCGATAACCAAGGCGGCATGGTGTGGAATGTGCGCGTCAGCGGCAACAACGCCGAGGTCCACACCGCGCCGTTCCTCGGCGACGGAAACTGGCACCACTTGGCGCTCTACCGCGAGGGCGGCACGGTGGGAGGCTATATCGACGGAGCTCCCATCACCCTGGGAAACTTCGGGGAGCAGCAAAATCTCGGAGCTGGGGAGCAGCTCACCGGGACGACCGGTTTTGCGATCGGGGCCGAAGTTAATGCTAGCAATCACTTCCAAGGCCTCATCGACGACTTCAGGATTTACGATCGAGCTCTTAGCGAAGCCGATGCAGCCCAGCTCTTCAGTGAGGGGCCGGGCTTTGTTGTTCCCGAGCCGACCTCTTCGGTGCTGGCAGTGGTGGGCCTGCTCTCGCTCGGACTGGTCCGTCGCCGGCGGCGGGACTAGGCAGCGCTCCTTCCCAAAATGTGAGTTTCGCAACCCGCCGGCGTAGCTCGGCGGGTTTTTATTTGGATTTCGTTCACCCTACTCAGTCGTTCAAACGTCAATATCATCCTCTCCACCCAACCAGGAACCCGAAAGGAAGAGACCATGAATGTTAGATCCCCTCTCACTCTCCCTGCCCTCGCAGCGCTCGCGCTCCTATGCGTTTCACCCCTTCACGCCGTCACGCTCGAGGACGACCTCCTGCACTGGTGGCTCATGGGCGAGCAGGCCAGCGCCACCGGCGGCAATCCCGGAGGCGATGTCGTGAGTATCCTGGCCCACGACGGTCACGGACCCGATCTGCTGATCCAGGGAACTCTCGATGAGCAGCCCGGCAATCCCTTCGACCCGTATCCGTTCCAGGATAATCTCGCCAACAACCACGCCAACGGAAGCCACTTTCTGGTCGGCGCGGAGGCTTCCCTGGATTTGAGCGGCGACTTCACCTATTCGCTCTGGGCGCGCCAAACCGGCGGCGGTCAGTGGCTGAAGATGTTCCAGCACCGAACCGCCTCGGGCTTTGCGCAGGCCGAGATCGACAATGCCGGCGCGATCGTTTGGAACGTGCGAATCAATGGCAACAATTCCGAAATTCACTCCAGCCCGTTCCTCGGCGACGGAAACTGGCACCACTTGGCGCTTTGGCGGCAGGGAGGCACGGTGGGAGCCTATATCGATGGGACTGACATTGGACTGGGCAATTTCGGTGAACAGCAACTCCTCGGCGCCGGCGATATGCTCACCGGCACGTCCGGATTTGCGGTCGGGGCGGAGGTGAATGGCAACGCAGCCTTTCCGGGCCAGGTCGATGACTTCCGGATTTACAATGCTGCTCTGTCGATGGCGGATGCCGCCGCAATCTACAACAACGGGATGGGTGACTTCTCCGACCCGGACGCGCCCGTGACTCGCGAAGACGACATCGCAGCCTGGTGGCTCCTCGGGGAGGAAAAGGGAATGGAAAACGTCGACCCCGGCGGCCCCACCGACCTTCAATCCATTCCGAACCAAATCGTCGCCGCCGTCCCACTGGAGGCGACCGCAGTTCCCAAGCTGGTCGACGGCGTGCAGACCTTTGAACCTTTTTCGTTTGGCGACAGCAAAGCCACGGAATTCAGCCAGGGGAATCACCTTGTCGCCCCGGCTGATACGTCGCTGGACCTCGGCAACGAGGACTTCAGCATCTCCCTCTGGGCAAGAACCCCGAACGGCAACGGGGGACAATTCAACAAGGTCTTTCAGAGAATCGGAGCCGGCTTTTTCCAAGCCGAGACCGATGGCGAGGGTGGGATTATCTGGAACATCAGGACGAATGGGAATGCCGAGATCAGCACCGAGGCAGTCTTCACCGACGACAGCTGGCATCATCTCGTCCTTACCCGGAATGGCGCTCTCAATGAACTGCAGGCCTTCAAGAATGGCGTCTTGCTCGGTCAAGGACCCTACCCCAATGCCGGGGCACCGAACGACCTCACCGATCCGCTCAACAACCTCGGACCGCTCGGGGTCGGGGCGGAAGCGAACGGAGCCAATGCGTTCCTGGGGCAAATAGACGACCTCCGGATCTACGGCGTGGCTCTCAGTGCCGAGGACGCCCTGGCGATCTACAACGAGGGCAAGGGCGACTTCGCGCCGCCCGTCCCGCTGCAGCTCATTGTCACCTACGCCTCGGGGAGCGATGAAGTCACGATCGAGTGGGAGAGCAACCCGGGCAAGGTCTACAACCTCCGCAGTGTGGAGGATCCCGAGGCGAATCCCGATCCGCCCACCTGGCCTATCTTCAATCACGACGGGACGCTTTACGAGAACCTGCTGGCCACCCCTCCGACAAACATGGTGACTTTCACCCTCCCGGCCGAGGAGACGCGATTCTTCGTCGTCGAGGAGTTGCCCGCTCCCCCCTTCTATGTCGCCGACTTCGCGGGAGGGGACGCGCAGGGATGGACCACCTCGGCGGGAGCCGGCGATTCCGGCAACACCACGTGGGGTCTCTCGACCGGGGACGGACTGGGACCCGCCACCGGACCACCGGGATCAGACGACTTCTGGATCACGAATCCGGACGCCACCTACGGAACAGGCTCGTCAATCTTCCTGACCTCGCCGCCGATCGACATGGACGTCCCGGGGGCCGCCTCCGCGACGCTCTCCTTTGACTATTGGGACGACCTCGACGGGCTTGACAACCCGCCCAATGACTTCGCGGTGGTTCGGATCCGCAACACCGCCGACAACTCCCAGATCGGGACCGACATCTTCTTCGGAGACTTCCTGCAAACCTGGGAGACTCACACCGAAGACATCACCGCCGCGCTTGGGAGCGAGATTGTCATCGAGTGCGAGTTCTCAAGCAACGTCGACGCCAACGCCTTCTTGGGGATCGCGTTTGCGAACTTCGAGATTGAGGTGGAGTAACTTGTGCAGGCAGCCTTGGGCTTCGGCCCATGGACGGGATATGCTCAGTCAGCTCGCTGCGGGGCGTTGTATTACGCGGATTGGTATGCAACCGTGAGCTGAAGCTCACGCCAAGTTGATCCAATCTCACATGCAGAAAAGTGCGCTAGCCAAGAAGCGGGGAGTCGCGATTGCCGTCATCGCGGGCTTGGCTATTGCCGTCACGCTTCTCATCAGTCTGCGGATTTCCTCGAGGGAACCGGAGGAGAAACCTGAGTCCCCGAGGCACTCGCTCGAGTTTTCCGATAGCCAGGACAAGGCACTCCCCATCATCGAGACCGCCCGAGCGTTTCGCGCGACCGACGATCCAAGCCAGGACGGATGGGATACCGAGGCGTTCAACCTGCGGGCCAAGAAACAACTGACTCGGTTCGGCAAGCTTCTGTCCTCTCCCACCGCGATTGATGACGCCAGTGTTGCCGATCTAATCACCGACAAGTTCAGCTGCGATCCGCTGTTGCCAGTCAAGCTCACCGCGGTCTACGAAGACTCCGTGTTCAAGGTGGAACGTGGCGCGCCTGTTTCCTCTCCGCCCGTTCCCATGACCGGGGCCGCAAGATTGTCCCGGGCCCTGCAAGAGGTTGCCGCTGCGGTTCTCGGCGTCGATGACCCGCGTTTCGAGTTCAAGGTCTTCGAGGTCCTTCCCCAACCAGCCGAGGAAGAAATCCTGACCCGGCAGTTCGTGACCATCGCCGGAGCTTCCGTGGAACAGAATTCGACCTGGCTGATTCGGTGGAAACCCGGCAGCGGGGCCGAGCCGCCAAAGATACGCTCCATCGAGTTAGAGCAATTTGAACAGACAACCAAGCAGCCGGAGTCCCCCCTGTTCTCCGACGTCACAGCCTCCGTACTGGGCGGAAACGAATGTTATGGCGACCAGTTCCTGCGCGGCATGAACCACTGGTACGAGCGCATCCAGCTCCAGGATACCCGGTATTACGCCCTCTTCGGAAACCCGGGACTCGCGGTTGGCGACGTTAACGGCGACGGGCTGGATGACCTCTACGTCTGCCAGGAGAGCGGCTTGCCCAACCGGCTTTTTCTCCAGAATCCCGACGGGAGTGCGCGCGAACAAGCGGCAGCATGGGGCATCG
>CAWWCX010000221.1:0-7077 GCA_963935445.1 uncultured Roseibacillus sp. | reverse complement strand
CCAGAGCAACCCGTGCGCCCCGCCGATCGCCAGATCGAGCGGTTTCGCGACCGTGTTGGCTTCCGCGTCCCCGAGGGCCGGGGGAGTGATCCCATACATCCCCCCATACTGGTCACAGACAATGAGCCGCCCATCGGGCCGCACCGCCATCGAAACCCAGGACCCCTGCGATTTCGGTACCGTATAGAGCTTCTCGAGAGAAAAGCCCTTCGCGACCTTGTAGTCTCCGGTGACCTCTTCCGGTTCCTGCGGTTCCCCGGCTACCAAGGAGGCGGCCCCTCCGAGAATCGGCCCCCACGGTGGCATACCCATTTTGCCATGCACTGCCGGCTTCCCCCATTTTGCGTCGTCGAAGGAGGCCTGCTGCCAGCCACTCTCCTCTTTCGTGGACATTTTCCAGCTTCCGTCGGTCACGACCTGGATTTTCTCTCCCTTCGCAGTCGTGACTTCGAGGGAAACCGCCAGCGCGGCCACGCCCCCGGCATTCCTGCCAAGGATCGCAAGGACATTCCGGCCGTTTGTAAGGTCCTTGCGGACTTCAAACTGGCCGGGTAGCGCCCAATCATCGCCCTTCCCAACCAGCTTCCCATTGAGCCAGGCCTCATAGTGATTGTCGCAGGAGATGCGCAAGACAGCCGCTTTCTTACCCCGCACCTCAAAGGACTTCCGGAAATATACCACTTCCTTGTCGGCCCGGTCACCCTTTGCACTCCAGATCCAGGAGGAGGACACCTTCTTCGGCTTCTTCTTTTTCGCGGTCGAATTCTGTTCCTGCTGGGCGCAGACCAGCAACGGCGCACTCAGGAAAGCTGCAGTGAGAAGGGATCTATGTTTCACGATGGCGTATTACGCGCCATCGACCTCACCCTTAGCAAGTTTCAATCTTATCATCGCCGCTGCGCGTGCAGCTTTCCGAGCCAGACCCCGCCCAGCAATCCCGCCAGGTGGCCTTCCCAGGAAATCCCAGCCTCTCCCGGGAAAACCCCCTGGATCATGCCCCCGTAAATTGCCGCCACCACGACTCCAAAGACAATCCAGAGGACCCGGCCCTCCCAGATCGCCCGGCCCAGGATATAACCAAAATAGCCGTAAATGAGACCGCTTGCCCCGATATGCACTCCTCCACGGGCAA
Source organism: uncultured Roseibacillus sp. (assembly GCA_963935445.1). Taxonomy (GTDB): domain Bacteria; phylum Verrucomicrobiota; class Verrucomicrobiia; order Verrucomicrobiales; family Akkermansiaceae; genus Roseibacillus_B. The sequence goes on along the minus strand of CAWWCX010000221.1, from coordinate 5,945 downwards.
TGATCCACGTCCCCATGCCACTGAGGAGGACGAGATAAATCGTGGTCCTGATGAAGCGCCGCCCATCCACCAGGATCGTAATCACTCCCAGTCCCAGGAAGGTCACCGTGTTGGCGATAAGGTGCTGCCAGCTCCCGTGCAACCAGGGAGAGAGAATCACTCCACGAAGCCCCATCAGGTCACGGGGCACAATCCCGTACTGGTCAAGATTGAGCGACGTCCTCTGATCAACCAGCTCAACCGCCCAGGCGATCAGGATCCAGGCCGCCAGCAACCCAAGACCGGGGCGATCAAACGATCGACGGCCCCGGGATCTGACTTCTAAAACTCGTGTCGTCATGAATATCCGTTTTAATGATTCGCTTTCAATTCCTTCAGGTGCGTTCCCGGCCCGATGTCATCCAGCCCGCCCTGCAGGCGCTCGGCCAGCATCCGGGTAACCCGCGGCACCGCATCGCGAAACTTGCTTTCGACATGATCACGCATGTCGATCGGCTCCCCGATTCGGAAAGTCAATCGACGCTCACCAGCCGGCTTGATGTATCGCCCTCCCCCGAGGTCCTGCTCAAGCTTCACTACGGTCTCACCGATTCTCTCGACGGTCGGGTATTCCTGAACGTAATCGCCCGGGTAACTGAAAAGCTGGAGGACGAGAAACAGGATATCGAGGTCTCGCCTGCCAGCCGCCTGCGCGTCCTCACTCATTTCGCCACCGCGCAGTCGCTCTACGATACGCCGGTGAACGGCGGTGATGCGCTCGGGCAGTGGCTCCGACCCCAGTCGCCCGAGATGCCGTGATTCCAGGCGCTCCAGAAGTGTATCACGCAGGAGCACGATCCGCCCGGGTACCGTCCCGGACAAGCGCATCCCCAGGTGCTCCAGTTCCTTCAGGGAAAGAATCCCGCTCGCAAGACGGTGGATCCGACGAAGCAGGCTCTGCCCTGGCCTTGGCGCGAATGTGAAGCGTTCTTCCATGCCCGTGACCTGCTGCGCCAAACGTCTGGCGGCCTCCTCCGGACGCAGGAACAAGTACTTCAAGGCAACGGGCACGATGTAAACCGGGGCCTCGCCACCAAGAGCCTTCTGAGAGGTAAGGGCCATCGCCGCAGCCCCCTCCCGCAGGGGTGTGAGACGATCGTTGGTGTGATACACCTCGCCCTCGGGGTAGACCACCAGTGGATTACCGATCCGCATCAGGACGTCCCTGGCAGCCCGCAGGGTGCCAAGCGCAGAACCTTCGCGATCAATGGGAAAGACCCCCACCCGGGGGAAAATAAAATAACGTAACCCGAACGACCCTTCGAAAAGGTGGTGAGTGGCCATGTGGCAGAACAAGGTGCCCACCTCCTCCGCCAGCCGGTAGAGCGCAAGCCCGTCCGCATGGTCCGCGTGATTGGGGGCGATCAGCAACCGCGCCCCACCGTCTACCAGCTTCTTCAGGCGTTCGATTTCCTGAAACTCATACTCGGCCACCCCGTGATCCCGGCGGATGAGCATGCGCCGGTAACCGCTCATGACCCAGTTCCAGAAGCGGCTCGGGCAGGGCGGAAGGGACTTGTAGGGCAGTTCATCCCCGCTGGGGAAGCGGTTCACGGAGAGAGCTTCGAGCTTCAGGTTCCAACTTCCAAGTTTCAAGTTGGCGGAAAGGGGATCCACTTGAATCTTCAGCGTTAAAACCGGAAACTCGCTTCGTGCTGACGCGCTTCGCACCCAGTCCCACCGGGCGGCTTCACCTGGGCCACGCCTACGCCGCCTTGGTGGCCCACCAACTGGCAAGTCGTCATCACGGAGCGTGCCTTCTGCGCTTTGAGGATATCGACCATACCAGGAGCCGGCCCCGGTATTATTCCTTGATCGAGGAGGACCTCAGCTGGCTGGGCCTGCATTGGAAGGGCAAAGCGATGCGCCAGTCCGCTCGATTACTGCAGTATACCCATGCCCTCGACCAGCTGAAGGACCTGGGCGTCATCTATCCCTGCTTCTGTAACCGCCGAGCCATTGCAGAGGAGATCGCCCGGATGCCCAGGGCCCCCCACGGCCCGGAAGGCCCCCTCTACCCCGGAACCTGCCGCGGCCTCAGCGAGGATGAGCGGGCCACCCGGATCCAAAAGGGCCAACCTCACGCCTGGCGCCTCGACTCCCGGCGGGCGGCGGAGTTGTGCGGAGAAATCACCTTCCAGGACCTCCTCCGCGGGACCCGCAGTGTCCGTCCCGGGGAGCTTGGCGATGTTGTCCTCGCCCGGCGGGACATCGCCACCTCCTACCATCTCGCAGTGGTGGTGGACGATGCCGCGCAGGGCATCACCCTCGTGACCCGGGGCGAGGATCTTCTCGCCGCCACCCATGTCCACCGTCTCCTGCAGGTCCTGCTCAGCTATCCCGAGCCCCTGTATCTCCATCACGAACTCATCCGCGACGAGAACGGAAAGCGATTGGCCACCCGGGACGAGGCTCTCGCCCTCTCCACCCTGCGGGAGTCGGGAATGACCGCGGCAGCCATCCTGGACCGGCTCCCTCCCGTTCCCCCCTGTGACGGAAAGCTTACCGGTGGAACTTGAATCCTGCGCCCGGCCCCCTAAAAGAAACCCATGGACGACATCAAGATCACGCTCAATACAACGAAGGGCGCCATCGACATTACTCTCTACGCGGGAGACACCCCGGTCACCTGCGCCAGCTTTCTCAACCTCGCCCGGAAAGGATTCTACGACGGGTTGATCTTCCACCGGGTCATTGCCGGATTCATGATCCAGGGCGGATGCCCGCAGGGGATTGGAACGGGAAACCCGGGTTACCAGTTCGAAAACGAGTGCCTTCCCCACCGAAGCCACGACAGCCCGGGCAAGCTCTCCATGGCGAACGCCGGCCCCAATACCAACGGGAGCCAGTTTTTCATAACCCATAAAGCCACCCCCTTCCTCGATGGAAAGCACACCGTTTTCGGAGAGGTGACGGGTGCGCAGGACGTGGTGGACACCATCGCCACAACCTCCACCGGCCCCGGTGACCGTCCCCTGGAGGACATCTCCATCGAATCCGTGACAATCCACGATTCGACGGACGATCTCTTTGCGGACCAGCAGAACCGGATCAACGACTGGAACGCCGCAATGGGCTAGCACCCGGCGCAGCCCACCTGCTACTTCTGCAGTTCCTCAAGTTCCTTCTCGAGCTTGCGGAGCTGCTCCTCCGCCGCCCGGAGTTCCTTCAGAACCCGGGCACGCTCCCGGTCGAGCTCCGCCTTGGTCATTTCGGAAGAGGCAGGCATGCTCTTCGCAACGGGGGGCTCCCCCTTCTTGCGATCCCCACCTTTCCATTCCGGAAGGATCTCAAGGATGTCAGCGGCAGGAACGGCGAGAGTCTTCACCCGTCCGGCCCGTGAGACATTGATTCCCACGCAACGCCCCTGAAGATCGAGGAGCGGCCCCCCGCAATCCTGGGGCGCGATCGGAATGTCATGTTGCAAGGCCAGCGGAAACCCGGTGAGCCGCGCCGAGAGCGGCCCGCTCATCTCGTTCATACGGCGGAAGCGCTCAGTAACAGGGTCTTCCGGCCGAGCAGCCAGCCTGACCTTGATCTTCTTCTCATTGCCTCCCCGCTGGTAGGTGAACTCTACCTCATCCTCCGCGCGGTAGGTTCGAATCTTGTTTCCAAAAGCCACCGGGTCGGCCAGCGCAATGCCGTCCACATGCGTGATGACATCCTCCGCCCGAAGCCCCGCCTTACGGGCCGGGCTGTCATTCACAATCCGCACGATCACCACTCCCCCATCACCCGGCCCGGCCTGAATCCCAAGAAAGCCCACTTCCCCGAGCGCACGCGTCAGCACACTGATCAGTCCCACCCCAAGCGGTTCTCCCTGCGGGTCAGGGGTAGTGAGAAGTGTTCCGATCGGTTGCGGTTTCCTGCCTACCCACTGCACTGGCTCCAACTCTTCTCCGGGCCCCTGAAAAAGGGCCAGGTCTCGCTTCGGGAAGCGCTTGATCAGCTTCAGGGGCACATCCTTCCCGTCGCCCGGCCGGGAAACCGTTCCCTTCAAGGTCTCCGTGTTCTTGGTGAGAATGTGCCCTTTCCTCGATACGACCGTGCCCAGGGCCACCGGCGAGCCGTCCACCAGCACGGTGACTACCGACCGCGATGCCTTACCCGTCACAGGTTGAAGCGCCTTCATCGTGGACTCGAAAAATGTGTCCGGCCCGGTGCGGATTTCGAGCTCCAGCATCTCCCGCAATCCTTCAGGTCCGATGGACTCGGCCAGCTCGCGGAGGACTCGCTGGAGCTCCGCCATCCCTCCCAGTTCCTCCAGTTGCCGTTCGTCCAGCTCGAGGTTTCCGTTCCGCAGGGACTCCTCGAGAAGCTTATCTATTTCCTTTCGTGCCTGCTCGTCACGCTCCTGCCGTTCGCGCCCCGCTTGTTCCTCCGGGGCCGCATCTTCCGCCCCGGACTCAGGCACCCCGGCTCCTTCTTCCCCGGCGCCTTCTTCCCCGGAATCTCCTTCCGGCTCATCCTCTTCACGCTCCCGGTCGAGGCGCTCCCGGTTACGACGCTGCCGGCGCGGAGGCTCGGGCGCGGCCTCCAACAGGTCTCCAAGACGAGCGAGTCTGACCTGGACCTCCTTCTCCTCGCCATTTCGCAGGTAGGAGACCTGCAACTCGTCTCCCGCCACGAACTCACTCACGACGCGTATCAGCTCCTGCGGACTATTGACTGCCTCGCCGTTGATCCTGGTGACCACATCGCCTGTTTGCAGACCCACTTTCTGCGCGGGCGAATTCTCCATCACACCGTCGAGGGCCACGCCCCCGTTGTCGGCCGGGCCGGCCAGGTTGATCCCGAGGACCGGTCGGTCAGGATCGACCTGCTGCCCACCCCGGGCAAAACGTGCACCGGTGCGCTTGCCCTCCACCATGTCATCCCAGCTGTCCAGATAGACTCCGATCGGGACATGACGATTCTCCGTCAGATTCGCCCCGATGTTGGAGTGAATACCGATCACCTCTCCCTTCACATCAAACAGGGGCCCCCCCGAATCACCTCCTACCACCGCACAATCCGTGGTGATGAACTGTCCATTGCCCAGGACTCTTCCCAAACGAACCGGAGGCGAGCGCATCGGATCAAACCCTCCCGGATGGCCAATGGCGACACACCATTCATTCCGCAGGAGATCCTTGCTCCGACCCACCTTCACGAAGGGATATTCTCCTTCGTCCGTGATTCTCACCATGGCCGCATCACGGTCGAAATCCCCTCCCAGTTTTTCAGCGGCAACTCGCTTGCCATCTGGAAAAATGACGATGACCTCATCAGCAAGCGAGGCCACCACGTGCGCCGCTGTCAGGATCAATCCCTCCTTGCTCACGATCACTCCGCTTCCCGCCCCCCCGGCGCCGTTGGAAACCAGGGAAACCGTGGCCGCGGTACTCGCCTTCGAGATTGAGACGAGCTTCTTGTTCAACTTCCGGAGGTCACCCAGTCCTCCGACCAGAGGAGCCTCCGTCATGTCCCGGGCTCCCGCAGATGGGCTCAGGGCGGCCAGAAACAGGCCAGCGGTCGAAACGGCAACAAGGAATCTCAGGTAATTCTTCATGATCAAGCGAGTGGTTTTTCTACGCGGTGCGGGAAGGGGGGGCATTCAAACTAGCGTCTGCAGGATTCATGCCTGTTGATAATAGATTCACTTTTATCCCTGTCCACCGATCGCGAAAAGAGGCGGAATCCACTGCAACTTACCCGATTCTGGAGATTTGGCGAGCCGCCACCACCACCTTCTCCCCCGGCCGGGCCGGATCAACCCGGAGCGGGGATTGTGAAAACCCCCGGATCGATTCAGGCAAAGTCCTTGCCCCGCGGCCACAATTCCGCAACCTCCGCGCCGTGCTGGCCATTCAGCAACTCCGTGTCGAGGTCGGAGCCCGCGTCCTTTTTGACGGGCTCTCCTTCGT
>CAWWCX010000220.1:0-7084 GCA_963935445.1 uncultured Roseibacillus sp. | reverse complement strand
CATACGTGATCTAGTACGGTCTCGTGGGCTCGGAGATGTGTATAAGAGACAGGCAGCGTGACGCACCACGAGGCAGAAGTCTGGGAGTATTTCAAACTTGGGCCTGCGGAGGCCGGACAAAAGGGCGTAATCGCAATTGAGGGCCACAACCAGAGCATCAACAGCTCCGACTTCACGCTGCGGCCAAGGATCGACTACCGGGCCAATGGGCGGCTCCATCCGGTGATCCGGGAAGGAGCAAAGTGGGCCTATCTGGCAGGCGCCCATCCCCGTGCGGGCTGGAAGAGGGTGGGAGGCCTTGAACCCGAGAAGCCCGCGACTCCTCGGTATCGTCTTGCCTACCGCCCAAAGTCTGGAGGAACCTGGGCGGATGCCCCCCTGAGCGACCGGAGGTTCGGATCGACCAGCCACCGGGTCTTTGGTGCGGACCTGCGGATGCTCCAGCCCGCTACCCGCTACGTGTTCAAGATAGCCCGCTGGGGAACACCCATCGGGACCTGGGAGTTCGAGACTGCTCCGCTCGAGTTCATGGAGGGGATGTCCTTCGTAACGGGAGGAGACATGCTGGGCAGCCGCACGCTGCTGGATGCGATGAATACCCGCGCTGGTCGCGAGAACCCGCTCTTCGCACTCCTCGGGGGCGATCTCGCTTATGCCAATGGCGTGGACAGCAGACGCTGGCTTGAGTGGGTGGACTCCTGGAACAAGTGTGCGGTCGCTCCGGATGGCCGCCTCATTCCCATGATCGTGGTGATCGGCAATCACGAGGTGAAGGGTGCCAAGTTCCGCCCCACCAATGCCCCGGGCCGCGATCAGGCTCCCTTCTACTACAGCCTCTTTCTCGGGCAGGCGGCCGGTTCCCAGATCGCCATCAATTTCGGGAACTACCTCAGCATAATCGGGCTCGACTCGGGCCACACCGAGAACATTTCCAAACAGACCCAGTGGCTCGGCACCGTGCTGGGAAACCGCATCGGAATTCCCCGGCAGTTCGTGTGTTACCACCGCCCCGCCTGGGGCGTCGGAGTGAAGGGAGACGCGGAGGACATTCGGCGTGAGTGGTCCCCCCTTTTTGAACAGTTCAAGGTCGACTGCGTCTTCGAGAACGATCACCACACTTACAAGCGGACACATCCACTGCTGAACGGGAAACGCAATGACCGGGACGGTGTGCTTTACCTTGGAGACGGGGCCTGGGGAGTGCAGACCCGACGCATCCCCCGGGACTGGAAAACCGCGCGCCCCTACCTGGTAGAGGCGCGCGCAGTCAACCATCTCATCAAGGTCTCCATGAAAAGAGCCGAGTTCGTCTATGAAGCAATGACTGCCGGAGGGGATGTTTTTGACCGCACCACGCGCCCGGTGAGAAGGCTTCGCGGACAGTAATTCTCGCTTGCGCGCCCTCATCGGCGCACCACGAACGGCCTCATCGGGAAACCCCTAGAAGTGAATGGCGTGCCCGCTCGCATCGAGGGCCGCCTCATGCACGCCCTCGGTCAGGGTAGGATGGGCATGGATGGTTGCATGGAAATCCTCAAGGGTCGCTTCGAGGGTGAGCCCCAGGCCCATTTCTGCGATCAGGTCGGTGGCATTCGCCCCGATAATGTGCGCTCCCAGGAGCTCCCCGTGCTCCTCTCCGAAGATGAGCTTGATGAAGCCGTCCGTTTCTCCCGCAGCCTGCGCCTTGCCCAGCGCCTGGTAGGGAAACTTCCCCACCTTGCAGGCCACGCCTTCCTCTCGAAGATCTCGTTCGGTTTTACCAACCGAAGCCACTTCGGGGTAGCAGTAGGTGCAGCCAGGAAAGGCATCAACCCGCTTGGGAGTACACCCCTCCACGAAGATCCCCTCGACGCACTGCACCGCCTCGAACATGGCGGTGTGCGCGAGCCACGGTGGTCCCGCGATATCCCCGATGGCATAAACTCCACTCATCGAAGTCTCATAGCGGTTCCCGGTCTGGATCCAGCCCCGCTCGGTGAACTCCGGAAGGTTGCCACCGGGCAGCACGGGGACGACACCAATCGCCACCAGGCAGACCTCGGCCTCGATCGTCTCAGTGCCCCTCGAATTCTCCACAGTAACGGCCACGGAATCGCCCCGGTCCTCGGTAGCGGACACCTTGGTATCCGTCAGGCACTTGATTCCCTCGCGCGTGTAGGACTTCTTGAGGGCGTCTCCGATATCGTCGTCTTCCACCGGGACGAGCCGCGGCATCATCTCCACCACGGTGACCTGGGTTCCAAAGGCATTGTAGATGTAGGCGAATTCAACCCCGATCGCTCCCGCCCCGATAACAACCATGCTCTTGGGCTGTCGTGGCAGGGTCATCGCTTCCCGCGAGCCAATCACGCTCCGCCCGTTGAAGGGCAGGCCGGGCAGTTCGCGGGCCTTCGCTCCGGTGGCGATGACGATGTTGGCCGTCTCAAGGACCTGCGTGCTCCCGTCCTCTGCCCTGACCTCCACATGGGTCCCGTCCACAACCGAGCCAAAGCCCCTCACGTAATCGACCTTGTTCTTCTTGAAGAGAAATTCGACTCCTCCCGCGAGACGGTCTGAGACCTTGCGGGACCGGCCGATGACCGCCTCCCAGTCATACGAAAGATTGTCAAACCGGATTCCGAATTCCTTGGCCTGGTGTTGCAGGGTATGGAAGAGGTGGGCATTCCGGAGCAGTGCCTTGGTGGGAATACAACCCCAGTTCAGGCAGGTGCCCCCGGCCCTCTCCACCTCGACACAGGCGACTTTCTTTCCCAGCTGTCCAGCCCGGATGGCGGCCACATACCCGCCCGGACCACCACCAATCACGACAAGATCGTACGACATTTTACAACACGGAGTTCAGGAACCCCCTCCGGGAGGCCTCCCTCGCCGAAGCTGGGCACGCCCCGCGGAAAGTCAAGACCCCGGAAGCCCCTTGCCCGGCAGGGCAGCAAGAGCCTCCCGGGCGGATCACAGGGATCGCGCCGCTTCTTTGAGGCGGGCGAAGACTGCTGCCAGCCCCCGGAGCCGGGCGCGTCGAACCCTGCATGAAGAACACGGACCCTCGTGCGGCATCCTTTTCCCCTGAGAAGGGGCGTCACCACGACCGTTCATGACCTTCACTTGCAATCCATGCTGGACCGTTCGGAACTTGGTCGCATGATGGTCCTATCCTGCCTCGCTGACCGCCTTCGGGATTCCCAAAATGAGGATAACACCCCTGGGGCCGTCAACGCGCTCACCCCGGAGCACCCATCATGAAGCTTCCCGCTGTTCTCTGCCTCTCCTGCCTGTTTCCCGGGCTCGTGCCTGCCGAACGCACCCCCGAAGAGTGGTATGCCGAGTTCGTCGAGCACTACAATAAACTGGAGAGCTACCGGGCGGTCTTCACCGCGGTTTCCCAGGATAAGGAAGAACCACTGCGGGGATTCGTCCTTGAGGACCGCTCCACCGGGGCGTGCCTCCTGAGCTTCGGCTCTGAGGAGACCGGGCAAGGGACGATGTGGTGGCTCCCCTCCGCAGAACCGGCACCAGAGGACGGCAGGCGGGGACGCGGAACGACCTTCGCGCAAAACGGAGGCGAGACCTTCCGCGTGCACGGTGTCTTCGAGCTGATGTACGCCCTAGACGACCTCGGCCGGCTGGGAGGCCTTCCCCCGACCTCCCCGCGCCGCCCGAATGCCGCCCCTGCGATCTGGCTTGGTGAGGAGCACATCTCCTTTTTCGTGGCCTCCGTTACAACGAACAACCTGCCGTGGCTTTCCCGGAACACGCTTGAGCGGGTGGAGGAGGTCCGTGAACTCGCCGCCACGGTGGAGTTCGTCCTTGATGACGGCAGCTGGATCCAGATTCAGAAGGATACCGGGCTCCTTGCGGGGCAGGGCTACCCCGTCGAAGAGGGCGAACGTAAGATCGTCCTGGAGGCCGTTCGCCCACTCACCGGACCGGCTGAATTACGCAAGGAAGTTCCCGAGATCAATCCGGAGAAAATCCAAGACGCGTCGGTAAGCGAGGCCTTCAATGTAAACACAACCCATGCCCAGCTTTTCCAGACCTTCCTGCGGGCAGAGAAGGATGGAGGGCCGGAGGCCCCCATCAAGCTTCTCGCCGGGAGCCCCGGCCTCCTCCACGCCTACTGGCAGGCAGCCTGGGGGAACCTTGCTCCCCCGGGAGTGCCCGCCGCTCTCGTCAAGAACATGCAGGATCTTGCAGGTCAAAGGCGGCACTTCCGCGCCGAATGGCGGAAGGCCAAAGAGGCCCGCCCGTTCACGATGAAGGATGTCACCTTCCCGCGCTACTTCCGCCAGCGCCGCGAAGAGCTCCGTCGGGACCTCCGCAAGGAACTGGAGGCCCATTCCGACAGCCTCCCCTCCGTGGCAGGCCTCGAGACATTCCTCGACGGGGAGATTGCCCGGCTCAAGCCGGGAGAAGTGGTCCGGGGAAGGAAACTGGCCGCTTACCTGGTCCAGAGCCAGTTCGACGCCATGGTCATGAGCCTTCTCCCGCCCGCGACGGACGAAGAATTAGACCAGCCGTAACCCCCCTCGAATCCTTCTGGTCCCCTCCCTCAGCGTGGACCGCAAGCCGGCATCGATCACGGGCTCATCCCGGACCCCGCCTGCGCGCCACCTTGGTTCCCGCCATCTTCCAGCATGAACAGGAGGTGCCGGGAAGTGAGCTCTCCCATCGTCTCACAGCTTTCAAAGGCCTTGGTCCCGTAGCGCCCGCCCAAGGCCGTCCTCAGTTCGACCAGATGCTCAGATGGAGCAATGGTGTCCTTTCTCATGGTCCTGAGAATCCCCTTGATCCGCGTGCGGGAGGCCCGGAACCGGCGCGCCATCTGCGTGCGCTCCTCACTACGATACTGCAGGATCGTAGTGGGGTTGAGGTGCTCCCGGACGAGTTCGTCGACCGGCTTGTTGTCCGGGAAATAGTGCGCCCGGTAGACCCTCAGCGCGCCCTCGTAACATTGCTGGTCAAAGTCAATGGGCCTCACCCTGTACTGCACTTCCTCAAAGTCGGGCGTGATGTCGACCACGTAGTTCACGCTCCGCATGTCCCCCAGAAGGCGAAGAAAGGCACGCTCGCCGAATTTCACGAATTCCTTCGCCACCCGCACCTGGTTCAGGATCGGGCGGCCCAAGTAGTCCTTGATGAAAATATTCCCGGGCACCCCCGCAATATGCTCCTCGATCAATGTGTTCCCGTTAACGAGATAGTTGATACGATTTGGCGAGAGGATGTGCTCCAGCTCCAGGCCATAAATGCGGTTGGCATCCGCAATCTTCACGTAATAGTAATCCGAGTTCCCATTGAACTGATTGGTAATCCTGATGCGGAACGGGCGCGAATTCCCGAACTCCCCGAAGTCGATCCGCTCCACTCTCAGGTGTTCCGCCAGCGACATGTCTCCCCCGATCTTGAGCATGGCGTAGATTCTGGTGAGCTTGGGCCGAAGCTCGGCCAGGAGTTCCTGTGAATGAAAGACCGTGAGCCAGAGCGTCTCCTCGCCATCGGGATTCTCATATGGAATCGCCTCTGAGAAACGCAGCAGGTCATCGTAGACGAGCGGGATATCCGAGCGCCGCCCGAAATGCTGCAGGTACTGCAGTAAAAAGGGCGACACGGGGTAGTGCTGCTTCCGCTTCTGGATAAGAGGGGGCATGTCTTGTCGGATCTGGAGCCTCAGGGTGCGGACCTCCCCCGGCCCGGCCTCTGGCATTACCTTCCTCAGCCGGTCTCGAAGCGCGCGATGAGATGGAGAGTATCGATTCCCCGCTTGGTGAACTCTTCCCAGTAGCTCTTCTCGATGGGCTCAGTATGGGCCCGCCGGGTTTCCTCGTCCAACGAGTTCCACGCCGGCAGGCCAATCTTGCGAATGACATCCCGTTCAGCGAGGCGCAGGGTGAGCTCCTCCCAGAAGATCTCGTTGCGCATCTCGTCGAGGGACTCCTGCACGAAGGACTTTGTCAGGTAATCCGTAGTAACCCGGTAGCGCTGCTGGCTCTCGTCGAACTCGATGATGTCGCCGAACCCCAGGTGCGTAACCTTCTCCAGGATCGTGTTTTCCAGTTCCTCGAAGCGTGCATACTGCTCCTTGGCGCCCGGGCGCCGGTTCAAGGACCCCACCTCGGCAGCCAGACTGACCATGTCGATCAGCACGCCGAGTTCTTCCTCTGTGAAGCGGAGATGCATGTGAAGCGGGCGGGAGGCGCCATCCCACCATCTGCCCGGCCCGCCCGCAACGCCGAATTCCTCTAGACCCGCCGCAGGGCAGCTGATTAGATCCTCCCCGGTGAGACTCCTGCTCATCAGTTCTGCCATCCTGGCGTTGCCCGGTTGTTTCCTCTTCAAGAAGCGCCCCCCGGACCCTTATCCTGTCATTTCGTTCGAGATCGTTCAGGACCGCGCCGGTGGCCTCCAGCCTCAGGACCATGTCGCTCTCGCCCGGTGGGACGAGAGCTATTACTACTTCGAGTGGCGACGCATCGTAGAGCCCGCCACGATGAAAACCAGTGAGGGTGCCGGGCGCGTGCCGGTCAGGGAATTCGACCGCAAGAACGGAAAGTCCCTCGAGCGGAAGATCGGGGTCATCGGCAAGGAGGACCTCAACGGCCAGCTCTACAATGCCGGAATCTACTGAGCAGGAAAGGAGCTCCCCCGAACGCGGGCTCGCGTGTGCTCATGCCGCAACCTCGCCTGGCCGCCGGGTCATCGTTCACGAGGATAGAGGACTTCCTCCAGATTCCACGCTCCGGGATTGATCGCCGCCGACCACCGTTCCAGCTCCAGGGAGAGAAGCGCCGCGGTCGCGGTTTTCATCACGACCCCCTTCCCGGTCAGCCAATGTACGAGGCTCTCCCACCCGGGGTTGTGCCCCAGCAGCAGAAGACAGTCCACCTCGTCCGGAACGCCCGGCAGGGCATCCTGAACAGCCCCCAGCCCGGCATGGTAGAACGCGGGCAGGAAACGAGCCTCCACCTCGGAGGGGAACGCCTCACACATGCCCGCATAGGTCTCCCGCGTTCGCTGAGCATCGCTGCTCAACACGAGGTCCGGAACCTGTCTCTTATACACATCTGACGCTGCCGACGATATGCAGTGT
>CAWWCX010000219.1:0-7112 GCA_963935445.1 uncultured Roseibacillus sp. | reverse complement strand
AGTGCTGAGACCGCGGCTGCCCGGAACGCTCTGGAGACCCGACGGTGGGAATGATGGAGCGGAGGCATCTCGAAGATCGTGAGGCGTGTCCCCTGCTGCCGGACGTGGGGGAAGTCCTTACCGCGGAAGTGACCGCTGCCTTCAGGCGGACCTACAATGTGGATTTTTACCTCGCTGCGCTGCGCTACGCGCAGTCCCTCTGGTTGGAGGGAAAGGCTGCGCAGTCCCTTCTCCAGTTGAATAAATCCCTGATGGCGGAGCTGACCGGAGGAGAGCGTGTTCTCATGGATTGGCCACTGCCCTATGCCGCCAAGCGCTGGGTGATGGAGAACTGCCCGGCAGATGAGTTTCTGGGAAATCCTGTCCGGCATTATCAGCACCTGGCCACCCGGATGAGTGGTCCGCAGCCTGAATTACGGAGGTGGCGGGCGTGGGCCTGTTTTCACGTGGCGGAGGCGGTGGTCGACCGGCAGGCCAATCCCAGGGATGAGGACCAGATTGTGCGGGAGGGGGTGCAGATTCCGGAATGGGAGACCGTTCTCACCGCCTTGGCCGAACTTGGGATTCCCGGGGAGGAGAATCTGGTCAGGGCGGCGGTGGCAGGTTTGGGCCAGGGCGACTTTCGGTCTTGAGCGGGACGGGCACCCGCGTTCTGATGGAAGCACGGCCCGGGAGCCGTTTCGAGATCATGAAAGCGCTTACTTTGCTTCTGCCCATCGCATTTGTTGCCCTCGTCACTGCAGCCAAGGTTGGACGGGAGGGTCCGGAACAGGCTTCCCACCAGCGCACGGTTCTCTCGCGTGATTTTGTGACGGAGGGCGCATCCATTGGCGATGTGAATGGTGACGGCACGGCCGACCTCGTGGCAGGGCCTTTCTGGTATGCCGGCCCGGATTTCAAGAAGCAGTACCGCTACTATCCCGGAGAGGCGGTCAACCCGAAGGGCTACGCACATAGTTCCTTCCTGAGCTGGGTGTTGGATGTGAACGGCGATGGCAGGAATGACATCCTGCAGATCGCACATGGACCGGCCTTTCACCTCGATATCTATGTGCAGCCTGAAAAGGGTGAGGCGGAAGAAAACTGGCCCAAGCACCGGGTGGTGACGAGTTTTGGCGGAGAGTCGCCGGAGATGATTGATATCACGGGAGATGAGCGACCCGAGCTCGTGGGACTCAACAAGGGAGTATGGGGGTTCTACTCTGCAGACTGGAAGAATCCGACCAAGCCTTGGAGCTTCCACGCTATTTCCGAGAACACCAAGGCCGGTCATTACACGCACGGTCTGGGGGTGGGTGATCTGAATGGGGACAAGAGGACCGATATCATCTGGAAAGAGGGTTGGTATGAGTGCCCTGAGAATCCCACGGAAGGAATGTGGACGTTTCACAAGTTCCAGTTCTCACCGCAGGGAGGAGGCCAGATGCTGGTCTATGATGTGGACGGTGACGGAGACAATGACATCGTGACCAGCCTGTGGGCGCATGGCTGGGGGATGGCTTGGTTCGAGAATACCGGAGGTGGAGAAGTTGACTTCAGGAAGCACGTCATCATGCCCTCCGACGCCAAGCCCGGAGTAGGCGGGGTGGCGTTCTCCCAGCATCACTCGCTGGCGACAGGGGATTTCAATGCGGACGGTCTGACGGACTTTGTGACAGGCAAGCGCTGGTGGGCGCATGGCGGGGGTGATCCGGGTGCGGATCAACCGGCGGTTCTTTACTGGTTTGAGCTCCGGAGGAGTGAGTCGCACGGAGTAGAGTTCATCCCGCATCTCATCGATACCGATTCCGGCGTGGGAACGCAGATTGCGGTTGGCGATCTCGATGGGGACGACAAGACCGACATCGGGATTGGGAACAAGAAGGGGATTTACCTTTTCCGGACGAAGTAGCCCGGCATCCCGCGCTTCAGAATTCCTCCAAACGGGCGGAAAAGCCTCCCCCTCGTGGGGTGATGTGGCCCAGCGGGATGTGTAATCCCGGCTTGGGACTGGCCCTCCCGGGCCATGGGAATGCCGTCATTGGGGAGTGACGGACACGCATGTGGGATTGCCTAATCGGGTGCGAGGCTCTAAGCAGTTCCATCTGTCAGCTAATTAATATCCGTTTCCTGATGAGGTATCACATGCATATGAAAGCAGTTCTGGCCGGAAGCGCGCTCGCGCTGAACGCCATCGGCGGGTTTGCCCTGGCCGCCAAGCCGGGTGAGACAATCTACCAGCGGGGTTTCCTCTCCAAGGAAGAGGCCCATAAGTCAATCGAGTTGCCGGACGGCTACTCCCTGGAGCTCGTGCTGAGCGATCCTCACATCGAGGAGCCGGTGGCCTGTGCCTTTGACGGGAATGGTGTCCTCTATGTGGTGGAGATGCGCACCTACATGCAGGACGCTGATGCGACCGGTGAGCAGGAGCCCAGAAGCCGGATCTCGCGCCATGAGGATACGGACGGAGACGGGGTCTATGACAAGCACAGCGTTTTCATTGATGATCTCCTCCTTCCCCGGGCGGTCCTTCCTCTGGATGACCGGGTCATGGTTCATGTGACCAATACCCTCGATCTCTGGAACTACCGGGATACCGATGGAGACGGGGTGGCGGACGAGAAGGTGAAGATCTACGACGGCGGTCGCCGGGGAGGGAACATGGAGCACCAGCCCAGCGGGCTGATCTGGGCGCTCGATAACTGGATTTACATCACCTATGAAAACCGACGTTACCGGTTTACCAATGGAAAACTGGAGATGGAGCGTATCCCCCGGGGCGGAGGTCAGTGGGGGTTGACTCAGGATGACTGGGGAAGGCTGTATTACTCGACGGCGGGAGGAGAGAACCCGGCCTTCTTCTTCCAGCAGCCCCCGGTCTACGGGATGCTGGACCTGCCGGGCCAGACGGGCCGGGATTTTCGGAAGGTCTTCCCGATTGCTGAGATTCCGGATGTGCAGGGTGGCCGTGGCCGCGTGGGTGGCAACGGGGGCCTGAACAATATGACAGGCTGTGCCGGCCAGGGAATCTTCCGGGGCGACCGCCTTCCCGAGGACATCCGGGGCGACCTGATTATTCCGGAGCCGGTGGGTCGACTGATTCGGCGGGCCTCGGTGGAGCGCAAGGATGCGAAAACGGTTCTCACCAACAGGTATCCCGGGTCCGAGTTCATTCGCACCCGCGATGCAAATTTCCGCCCGCTCTGGGCCGAGACCGCGCCGGATGGGCGCATGCTCCTCGTGGATATGCATCGAGGTATTATCCAGCAGGGCAACTGGACGCGCAGGGGAAGTTACTTGCGCGGGATCATCGACAAGTGGGGTCTCGACAAGAACATCGGGAAGGGTCGCATTTATCGCCTGGTCCACAAGGACTTCAAGCCTGGTCCGCAGCCGCGCATGCTCGACGAGAAGACATCCGAACTTGTGGCGCATCTGGAGCACCCCAACGGGTGGTGGCGTGATACGGCGAAGAAGCTCATCATCCTGCGAGAGGATCGCAAGTCAGTGATCCCGGCACTGAGGGAGATGGCCCTCAAGGGCAGGACAGCACTGGGACGGGCCAATGCCCTGTGGACTCTGGAAGGAATCGGGGCGGCGGATGGAGCAGTGCTGGCGCGGGCTCTGCAGGATCCCTCACCAGATGTGAAAGCCCAGGCCCTGCGGATTGCAGAGCCCCTTCTCGCGCTTGGGGACAAGGCCGTGATTGCAGGCATTCTCCAGCTTGGGGAATCAGCAGGCAGTCCTGATGCGGAAGTCACCACCCAGTTGATCAATTCTGTGACCTACAGCGGGAGCGACAATGCGGACCTTCTTGCCCTGGTGGATTCGAGAATCAAGGCCTTCCCCGGTAACGACGCGGTCAAGGCAGTGGTAAGCAAGGGCGCGGCCATGCGGGAGGCGGCCCGGCGGGCCGCTGAGCAACGCAGGAAGAACGCCCAGCTCGCGCGTTCGATGGAGCAGGGGAAGGTCATCTACAACCAGCTCTGCTACACCTGTCACGGGCCGAATGGCAAGGGGGCCCCCGTGCCGGACAATCCGGGGCAAACTCTGGCGCCTTCCATGGTGGAGGCCCCGCGTATCATTGGCAGTGGAAGTACCATGATCAGAACCATCCTCCACGGCCTGACAGGGCCGCTCGATGGGAAGACCTACCCTGGCATCATGGCGCCCATGAAGTCGCAGGACGACCAGTGGATCGCCGACGTTGCGACCTACGTCCGGAACAGTTTTGGGAACACGGCTGCTCCAATTCCCAAGGACTTCGGTGCGGCCATCCGGGAGGAAACAAGGAGCCGCACCTCCCCGTTTACCCTTCCGGAGCTCGAGGCCCTCGATCCGCCCATGCTGGTGAACCGCAAGTCGTGGACGCTGACTGCCAGCAATGGCAAGGACGGGTGCAAGAACGCAATTGATGGGAATGGAGGAAGTCGCTGGAGCTCGGGCAGGGCCCAGGCAGGTGGTGAGTGGTTTCAGATTGAGCTTCCGGAGTTGTCGAAAGTCAGCGAGATCATTCTCGATGCCTCACCTTCGACGGATGATTATCCAAGAGAGTATGAAGTGGTCGTCATGGCGGGTGGAGAGTGGAGCAAGGTTCTGGCCAGGGGGGCCGGGGCTGGGCCCGTGACGGTGATCGGTCTCCCCCTGGTGGAGGCGAAGATCATCCGGATCACCCAGAAGGGCCGTTCGAACGGCAAACACTGGTCGATCCACGATCTTCAGATCAAGGGAAAGACCCTTTAGCAGGAGCGGACCGCTGCAATGATAAAAGGCCACCCCGGAGGGTGGCCTTTTTTACATGAGGGGGAGGAGTGGTTTTCTATCGCTTGGGATAATCCTGGTTTTCGTCCAGATCTGCATCCGTGATCTTGTCCGAGGGAACGCCATTGTCCGGAACCTCAGCCTTGGCACACCACGTGATGGCGTTGAGGACAATGGTGCGGAAGTCGTCGTGTCCCCAGTTTCGGTGGAAGTGTCCCCCGGTGAAACCGAAGCCCCGTCCGCCGTCCGGTCGCTCGTAGGCCCAGGCCAGATGCTGAATCTCCCCGCGCTCGAGAGCGGCCTTGACGTGGGGGTTGCCGGAGTGGAATCCATCCCGCCGTTTCATTGTGCTGGCGGGGGGATGGGCGGAGAGAATGGGTGTGATACCCTTCATCCCCTCCTGAAAGCGCATGTGGAAATACCACTCGTCTCGCAGTTTGAACGGTTTCACTCCCCGGGTAATGGGATGCTTGGGCAATTCCTTGAAGTCTGCGTCCCAATGCGGATTGACGGACCAGTTCCCTTCGAAGTATCCGCCGATCCAATTGAGGAACTTGTCGCCCGACTTGCCCTTGGGCACTTCCACGCCGTAGTGGAGGCAGACCAGGCCGCAGCCATCCTTCAGTTTGACGTCGAGACCCTCGAGGTGCTGGTTGGCCATATGCCGTCCGCCGCCATCGCAGTAGAAGATGATACAGTCGGCGTCCTCAAGTTCACCGAAGTTGCCAGGCCAGTCCTTTGCAAGGTGCACCTCGGCATCGAGGGTGCTGCCCATGTGCTTGTTGAGCTGCCTGGCAAGCAGGAGGCACCCTGCGCGGTGTTCGTGCTGATCGTAGCCGTGGCTGCGGTGGCCAGCCATGAAGACGACTTTCTTTTTCCCCTTGTGGTCCGAAGAGGACTCTGCGGCTTCGTCCTTGTCCCCGAAGAGGGCGGGTCCGGTCAGGGCCATAAGCATGACAGCGAGCAGGGCCGTGAGTGCTGTTTTCATGTCAGGACACATCCGATCCTATTCCGGAGCATTTTGCAACAAGGCAGAATGCAGGAACCCCTTCCTCCGTTTCTGCACCGGGAAACCGGATCTGGCACGTCTGGATGAGTCAGAAACGAGGAAGGTGTGGAAGGAGAGGAGGCTGATGAGAACAGCCGCGGGGAGGAGTTTCCGGCCGGGGCGACGTGGGGGCATGGGCGTCCACGTGTGGAAGTGTGACCTGCACATGCGCCGGGCAAAACCCGTTGGGGAGGGAGGTTTCTCGAGGGTCTCCGCCGCCGCTGCCCGGCTAGCGTAGTTCCCCGGCGGTCCAGAGAGCGCTGCGATCCTTGACCGAGATGCGCACCGCCTTGGCCTGGTCGGCGGTGACTGCTGCAGCATCATTGGACCACCTTTGGCGGGTGTAGGTGAGGACATCGGCGATATCCCGGTCGCTCAGGTCCACATGGGGCGGCATGACGTTGTTGAACTTCTGCCCCCTGACTTCGATCGGGCCCATCAAACCCTTGAGGAGGATCTTGATCGGGACCACCGGGTCGCCGGTGAGCCAGCTGGATCCATCAATGGGCGGAAAGGCTCCTTCCACTCCGATCCCATCGGGCCCATGGCAGGCGATACAGGTCCGGTTGTAGATCTGTTCTCCACGCTCGTGGATGACGGGATCAATCTTGTGTGTGCGTTCTGCGACGGGCTCACTGGCGGACTGGGAGGTCATCCTTTCCATGAGGGATCTCGCGAAGGCGTCTCCTTTTCCGGAGCGTTCCCGGAGGAAGGTCAGGAGTTGCTTCCTGGCTGCGGGAGCGGCCGTTTTCCCGAAGTGTGAGGCGATGGTGAGAACGGTTCCACCAAGCCCGGACTGGCCGGATTCCTGAAGATAGATGTCATCATACCAGGCGGTGCCGGTCTGGCCACCGTAGCCGCCGTAGAGCGCGTGGATGACAATTTCGGTGGTGTTGCCGGAATCGAATTCGATCGAGTGCTCAGTCCAGCCCGTGGTGCCGCGGACCGCCTTGGTGCGGTGGCCCACTCCGTGCACATTGAACATGGATCCGCTTCCGTTTACGTTCTCGGTCCTGATCCATCCGCCGAGCCTGTAACGGGTGTTTCGTTTGACCTTCACGGTGGTGCCCCAGCCGGAATCCGAGCGCTGGTCGCTGGTGACCTTGAGACACATGCTTCCGTTGCGCCCCTCCGGGACGGCAGTGAAGGTGGCATTGCGTGAGCCACTGTAGAACCGCGGGCCCCATCCCTCCGGCCGTTCGCCGCGGACCTTCTCGATATTGCCGTTGAGGAGGACATCTTTTGGGCCAGTGGTCTTCTCGGGCCGGATCCGGGCAAGGGCTTCCCGGATAACGCCCCCGCCATGTCGCCGGGCCGCGACCTG
>CAWWCX010000218.1:0-7148 GCA_963935445.1 uncultured Roseibacillus sp. | reverse complement strand
ACACACTGCATATCGTCGGCAGCGTCAGATGTGTATAAGAGACAGCGGACTGGCGGCAGCCATGCTTCATGCGCTATTCGATTTTCAACCGCATCTTCTCCCTGTTCTCATGCTGGCTTGTTTCGTGATCGGGCTGCTTGGTTCCGCGGGTTCTGCACCGCGGGCTCGTCTTGAGAAAAGTGGGCATGCCGTCCTGGTCATCCTTATGTCGCTTCTCGCCCTTACCGCGGTGGGGAAGGAAAGTCTGAATACCGGAGAGTGGATGCAGTGGGAAAGGCAGCGGATTGAAGGCCTTGAGGTGGATCCGGAGGAACTGCCCGGATTGCGCAAGTTGGTGGAGAAATCCCCTCACTTCCATGCGGCGGAAGGATACGGGAGGCTGCAATTGAGTGCCTACACGCACACCCCGGAGGCAGAACGCCCCGAGGTGGCATTCCGGCTTGCTGAGGCGCGCTGGGGACTGGAGCTGGCCCGCAAGCGGAATCCTCACGACCCCCGCACTCTGATTGAGCTGGCCCTCGTTCTGGACCTTCTTGGCGAGTTTGAGGAGGCCGCCGCCGTGCATGTCGAGGCGATCCGCGTGACCGGGCTCCGGGAGCGGAAATTCGGGGGCTATGCTGGCTTGTCTCTTCATCTCGCCCTGCGAGGCAAGCGGCTCTGGTACAGCAGGCAACCGGAAGAGGCCCTGGGTTGTTTTCTTTTCGCCCGGCATTACCTCGAAATCTCGATTAGCCGAGGTTACCGGTTCAGCCGGAAGCAGGAATTCCGGGAGCGGCGCGAGATCCTCGAATTCTATATAAAAACGTTGCAGGACGGAGCCATTCGGCCTGAGTTTCCGCCCGAGATCCTCAGCCCGTTCCCCCGACCTGAGGAGCCACTGAATCCCTGATGGCCAAAGGACGAAAAGAAGCGCTCTCGGTGCAGGCATTGCAATTCGTCGATGCCGCTCTGGTCTATCTTGCCTTTGTGGTCAGTGCCGCGATCCGGGACGACCTGCTGCGCGTGCTCGTCAGGTGGAGGCTCTGGGATGGAAACGCGAATCCCGGCGAGATCGGCCTGGCGGACATGACACCTCTCCTCTTTGTCATTATTCCGCTCACGCCCATCGCCCTCGATGCCTTTGGTTTCTATCGTCATCCGCTGCGCAAGCGTATCCGGGATTCTCTCGCCCAGATGTTCAAGTCACTCATTATCGTGGGTGTGGTCGTCGGTGTCCTGGTGATCAGCCTGCAACTGGGGGACTCCCTGTCCCGGCTCACGCTCGGAACGGCTGTGCCCATCGCCGTTGCCTTGGTTCTCCTGCGCGAGGGTCTGGTGCGCAGTGTCGTGCTCCATTCCGTGCGGGCCGAGGATGCGAAGGAGGCCGTCATTTACGTCGGCACGAAGGAATCTGTGGTTGAGTTTGAGAAAGGGCTCTCCTCCGAAGCGCTCGCAGATTACAAGGTGGTCGCGCAGTTTGAACCGGCCGGCGGCACTCCGGAAGAGTTTACCAGTCTCCTGAAACGAGAATCGGTGGCCCGCGTGATCTTTGCCCCCAAGCGGACTGAATTCGGGGAACTGGCCGAGTTGGTGGAGATCTGTGAGGTGCAGGGAGTGGAATCCTGGATCTCCGCCGATTTTATCCAGACCCAGGTAGCCCGCCCCGACATCGACAGCATGGGGGGCAAGCCCATGCTTGTTCTTCGCTCCACCCCTGAGTTGTCGTGGGCGCTCTGGGTCAAGGGGGCTATTGATTTCATTGGAGCGGCAGTGGTCTTGGGCGCCTCCTTCGTGCTGCTCTGGTGGTGGGTTGCGATCTTCATCAAGATCGGGAGTCCGAAAGGGCCTGTTTTCTTTCGCCAGCAACGGGCTGGTCGGTATGGAAAACCTTTCACGATGTGGAAGTTCCGAACCATGCACCCGGACGCGGAAGCTCAGTTGGACAGCGTTAAGAAGTCGGAGGGGAACGAGATGTCTGGACCGGTGTTCAAGCTGGAAAATGATCCCCGGGTTTTCGGCTTCGGAAATTTTCTGCGCCGAACGAGTATCGATGAGCTGCCCCAGCTTCTTAATGTTCTTCGCGGAGACATGAGCCTGGTGGGGCCGCGTCCGCTCCCTCTCTACGAGGTTGACCAGTTTGCCAAGTCCGAGCACCGGAGGCGCCTCAGTGTGAAGCCCGGGATCACCTGTCTCTGGCAGATTGGAGGGCGGAACAAGATCAGCAGTTTTGAGGAATGGGTGCGTCTTGACCTCAAGTATATCGACAACTGGTCCCTCTGGCTAGATCTCAAGATCCTGCTCAAGACCGTTCCGGCGGTCCTTCTCAGGAAGGGAAGCAAGTAGGAGGGTGCCGGGGCGGTGTGATTGCACGGAGTGTGAACCGATTCTCCTCGCCCTCGCTGCCGATAGAGCTTAACCAGAGCTCCGGTCATTGCCATCCATGAAACTTCTTACCGGGAACGCCCACCCTTCCCTCGCCCAGGGGATCGCCGACGGGATTGGAACGAGCCTCGCAGACGCCGAGGTCACCAGTTTTCCTGACGGCGAGACCTACGTTCGCATCAAGGAGAACGTGCGACGTCAGGATGTCTTCATCATCCAGCCCACCTGCCCTCCGACCAACCAGAACCTGATGGAGCTGCTTATCATGGTGGATGCCGTGCGCCGGGCCAGCGCTGAGCGCATCACCGCAGTCATCCCGTTTTTTGGATATGCCCGGCAGGACCGCAAAGACAAACCGCGCGCACCGATTACGGCGAAGCTGGTGGCTAATCTCATCGAGGCTGCCGGAGTGGATCGTGTCCTCACCATGGACCTGCACGCGGCGCAGGTACAGGGATTCTTTGATATCCCGGTGGATCATTTATATGCCAAGCCGGTACTTCTCAGGCACCTGCGCAAGCAGCGCGGCGGGAGGGATGGTGCAATCACGGTAGTCTCGCCCGATGTGGGTGGAGTCAAGATTGCCCGCAGCTACGCTGATGCTCTGGGCGCGGAGTTCGCGATCGTGGCGAAGCAGAGAATCTCAGCAACCCAGGTGGAGCCGATGAAGCTGATCGGGGAGGTCGACGGGCGGGACGCCATCATCGTGGATGATATGACGGAAACCGCCGGAACTCTCTGCGCGGCGGCGGAGACCCTGAAAAGCAATGGAGCGGGACGTATTTTTTCTGCAGTCTCCCATGCCGTGCTGGGGGATCTGGGCTGCGAGCGAATCATGAATTCCCAAATCGATGAGGTCATCACAACCGATTCGACCCCACCGCCACCGGAAATCTGCCGGGCCAAGGTAAGCACGGTCTCCGTAGCAGGGCTTCTTGGTGAGGCAATCCAGCGGATTCATAATGGAAAATCCGTCAGTTCTCTCTTTGACATCGACGGAGAATCCGTGTAGCTAGCCGCCCCCCCGGGGCGTGGGCCGAGTTCCCGCCCCTGACCCAGAACTCCACGGATCCATGGCAAAGACGCAATCACTCAAGGCAGAGGACCGCAAGCGGACGGGCACCGGCTTACTCAAGCGCATGCGCAGGGAAGGATTTGTTCCCTCGGTGGTATACGGAGGTGGTTCGGAAAACCGGAACGTCAAGGTGAAGGCCAAGGAGTTTCGTGACATGCTCGCCCACAGCGCTTCCGCCAATATCCTGGTGGACCTGGAGCTGGAAGGTGGCACGAGCCAGCTGGCTTTCGTCAAGGATCTCCAGCACGATCCCCTGAGCGGATCGATCCTGCATGCCGACTTTCTCGCCGTGGGTGACGATACCGAGATTACCGCCCAGCTCCCCGTGGTCTTCACCGGTGAAGCAAAGGGCGTCAAGCTGGGTGGCCAGCTCGAGCAGATGCTCTACAGCATTGAAATCAAGTGCCTGCCCAAGGATCTCCCGGAGACCATCCTGGGGGATGTGTCTGATCTGGATGTGGGCGAGGTCCTCAATGTCGGGGGGCTGCAGTGGCCCGAGGGAGTTTCTCCCACTCTCACCGCAGACGTGGTGGTGGCCCTGGTCGCCAAGACCCGTGTTGCCCTCAGTGAGGCCGCAGGAGGTGGAGCCGGAGATGAGGGAGAGCCCAGCGAGGGTGGTGCCGAAGGAGACTCGGACTAGGGGCTGTCGAACCTCACCAATCATTTTCAAACCCGGGGACGGCAGCCCCGGGTTTTTTGTGCACGGGAACTGACATTTTCAGGGCGCATTTCCGGGAGTGAGCCGTTATGAAGCGCTCGTGGCACAGGACTCAGATATGCCCCGTCTGGTAGTGGGATTGGGAAACCCCGGTCGGGAGTATGCCGGAACACGGCATAACGTGGGTTTTGAGGTGCTGGACCGCCTCGCGACAGCTGAAGGCCTTCCCTTCCAGCGGGAGAAGAAGTGGCAGGCTGAGGTCTGTCGCACGGTGAGCGGGCTTTTTCTGCTCAAGCCGCAAACCTACATGAACCTCAGTGGCCGTGCGGTCGCGTCCGCAGCCCGCTTTTACAAGATTGCGGCGGAGGAGATCCTCGTGGTTTACGATGATGTTTCCCTTCCGCTGGGGCAGCTCCGCTTCCGAATGAATGGTGGGGCAGGGGGCCACAATGGAATTCGTAGTCTCATTGCTGACCTGGGTTCCCGCGAATTCCCCCGGCTCAAGATCGGAATTGGCGGGGTTTCGGGAGGAAAGCTCACCGGTCATGTTCTGGGGCGCTTCAGGGAGGAGGAGGGGGACGCTGCGGAAAAGGCGCTTGCCACCGCTATGGATGCTGTGCAGGTTGCCCTCTCCGAAGGGGTCAGTAGAGCGGCCAACCGGTTTAATACCCGGCCCAGGCAAGCGAAACGAGACCCCAAACCAAAACCTGAAACCGATCCAGAATCGCAACCGAAAGCACAAGAGGATGAACAGGAAATACGAAGGCCTGATTGTTCTGAACACGACGGGAAAGGAAGATAGTGTCGACGAACTCGTCGGAGCCGTCGCGAAGGAAATGGAAGCGGAAGGGGCCAAGCTCGATGAGATCAAGCAGATGGGCCGCCGCAAGTTTGCCTATAATGCCCGTCACCTTGAGGGAGGGCATTATGTGAACTACATCTTCGAGGCGGACGCCCAGCAGATTGCAAGCATCCAGAGCAAGCTCAAGTTGAACGAGCTTGTCCATCTGCAGCATTACCAGCGGCTTGGCTAGGCGGCCAACTGAGCTCGCCACCCTCCCGGAACAGCGGGGAGATCACGATGAGATGGCACGCCTTTGGCGTGCCGTTTTTTGTTCACGGCCTGGTCGCTGGATTGGAGCGTGAACTGATCCCGGGTAAATGTGAGCCCCGCCTCTATTCGATGCGGGCTCTCCACATTTTCCTTGGTAACGGCCGGGCCAGCGCTACGGTGCGGGCTATGGCAAATTTGAACAAGGTGATGCTCATTGGAAACCTCACGCGGGATCCTGAACTGAGGTACACTCCGAAGGGAACGGCGGTCGCTGAACTTGGAATGGCGATCAACCGGGTCTGGTCCAATGACCAGGGACAGCGGCAGGAGGACACCACTTTTGTTGATGTCACGCTCTGGGGCCGGCAGGCCGAACTGGCTCAGCAGTATCTCGGGAAAGGGCGTCCGGTTTATATTGAAGGCCGCCTCCAGATGGATACCTGGGAAGACAAGAATACAGGTCAGAAGCGAAGCAAGCTCAAGGTGGTGGGAGAGAACATGCAATTCCTTCCCGGAGGCGGCGGCGGGGGGCAAGGCCGCGGGGCGGAGCCTCAGCAGCAGCAATCACAGCCGGGGCCCCAGTCGCAGGGGGCTTCTCCAGCGGCCGACAACTTCGATGACGAGGGCGATGACATTCCCTTCTAGGGCCTTTATTGAGAATCCGGAGGCGTGGGCTGTTCGCGCTCGCCCCGTTCTTCCTTGAGGCGCAGCTGTCCGCAGGCAGCGTCAATATCGTGTCCCTTCTCAAGGCGAAGGGTTGTGGCCACTCCCTCCTCCATTACCGTATCCCGGAACGCCCGGCAGTGAGACTCACTGGGCCGTTTCCAGCTCAGGCCCTCCACCCGGTTATAGGGGATGAGATTGACCTTGGCTTGAAGAGACTTGGCGCTCCGGGCGAGGAGCGCTGCCTGGGTGAGATCGTCGTTGACGCCCTCGATGAGGATATACTCGAGGGTAAGCTTCTGTTTCTTGCGGCTTTTCCAGTAGTGGAGGGCATCAAAGAGTTCGGAAACGGGCCACTTCCGGTTGACCGGCATGATGCGGTTCCGGACCTCGTCGCTGGCTCCGTGCAGGGAGATTGCGAGCCGGATCTGTTGTGGATGATCGGCAAGCTTCCGGATCTGGGGTGCGAGCCCGGAGGTTGAGACGGTGAGATGGCGCGCCCCGATCCCGAGCCCCCAGGGAGATGTAATCAACTCAAAGGCTTTCAGCAGGTGGGGCAGATTCGCAAGGGGTTCGCCCATCCCCATGAATACGATGTTGTTGACCTTCTCGCCGCTGAGTTGCTCGGCGAGAAGAACCTGCCCTGCGATTTCGTCGGCGACGAGGTTGCGGGTAAAGCCATCGAGACCCGAGGCGCAGAACTTGCAGCCATAGGCGCAGCCAACCTGTGAGGAAACGCAGAGTGTGCGGCGATCGGACTTTTCGCCATAGAGCGCGGGAGAGGCGGGAATGAGGACGCTTTCCACATAGCGCCCGTCCAGGAGGCGGAAGAGAAACTTGCGTGTTTTGTCAGCCGACCCCTGGGTCCGGGCATGGGTCAGGCCCTGGAGGGTGAAGTTTTGCGCCAGGTGAGCCCTAAGCCGGGCGGGAAGATTGTGCATCTCATCAAAGCTGGCACTCCGCTTCTGCCAGATCCATTCGAGGATCTGCGTGCTCCGGTAGGCTGGTTCGTCCATGTCTTTCAACATGGATGCGAGATCGTCCGGAGTCTGGGAAAGCAGGGAGAGGGGCACAGCCAAGGTATACTTTTTTTTGGACGAATGATCAAATTCCGGCTCTTGAGAGGGTTTCCTGCCCTCTTGTGCAATTGACAAGGATTACCCGGGGGTCCACCCTGCGCGGCCTTGCGAAAGAGCCTTCCTATTCTTTGCCTCGGTGCGTTGCTGGCCACATCGGTGGTGAGCACGTCATGTTCGGGCTCGGCCGGGGTGAATGCAGACAACACCACCTCCACCGTAAAGGCCCGCAAGCGGGGCAAGCAGATCATCGCGCTGGGA
>CAWWCX010000217.1:0-7198 GCA_963935445.1 uncultured Roseibacillus sp. | reverse complement strand
CGGCGTGACGAGGAGAAGGCTCGCGCCAAGGAGCGCTTCTTCTCGCACCGGGATGACTTTGGCCAATGGGACCCCAAGAACCAGCGTCCCGAGTTGTGGAACATTTTCAATGGACGGAAACACGAGGGGGAGCACTTCCGCGTTTTTCCCCTTTCCAACTTCACCGAGATGGACGTGTGGATGTACATGCAGCGGGAGGGAATCGAGTTGCCGAGTCTCTACTACGCCCATGAGCGCGAGACAGTGACGCGCAATGGCACCATCCTGGCGGTTTCGGAGTTCGTGGAACCGCGTGAGGGCGAAACGGTGGAGAGGAAGATGATTCGCTTCCGGACGATGGGGGACGCCACCATCACGGGGGCGGTTGAATCCTCTGCCGACACGATGGACAAGATCATCGATGAAGTGGCGGCGGCCCGCCAGACAGAGCGGGGGAACCGGGCCGACGACAAGCGGTCCGAGACCGCCATGGAAGACCGGAAGAAGGAGGGGTACTTTTAGAATGGCCTGCGACGGTCGCCTGCCAGGACGGACCGGATGACAGGGTTCCCGCCGGGCCCTTCGAATCTCCGGCACCTGCACCCAGAGAAAAAAAGCAATGGATTTACTACGGTTTACGACAGCCGGCTCAGTGGATGACGGAAAGTCGACCCTGATCGGGCGCCTGCTCTACGATTCCAAGTCGATTTTTGAAGACCAGTTGGAAGCGGTCGAGGAAAGCTCGCGCAAGCGGGGAGATGAAAACGTCAATCTTGCTCTCCTCACAGACGGGTTGCGGGCGGAGCGGGAACAGGGCATTACGATTGATGTGGCCTACCGCTACTTCGCCACGCCCAAGCGGAAGTTCATTATCGCGGATACACCGGGACATATCCAGTACACCCGGAACATGGTGACCGGGGCCTCCACGGCCAACCTGGCGATCATCCTGATTGACGCCCGGAAGGGAGTGATCGAACAGACCAAGCGGCACTCCTTCATCGCAAACCTGCTTCGGATTCAGCAAGTGGTCGTGGCGGTCAACAAGATGGATCTGGTTGACTATTCGGAGGAGGTCTACGACCGCATCGTGAAGGAATATGAAGCCTTTGCCTCCCGTCTCGACAGCATCGTCGGGATCCAGACCATTCCAATTTCCGCGCTGGAAGGGGACAACGTGGTGGATCGTTCGGAGAAGACCCCCTGGTATGAAGGGCCTTCTCTTCTCTATCATCTGGAGAACGTCTATATCGGGGGGGAGGAGAATCACGTGGACCCACGCTTTCCCGTGCAGTGGGTGATTCGGCCCCAGAGTGAGCAGTGGCATGACTTCCGGGGTTATGCGGGGCGGGTCGCGGGTGGAGTCTTCAAGCCGGGGGACGAAGTAACGGTCCTGCCGTCCGGGTTTTCCACCAGGGTGAAGGGGATTCACAGTGCCGAGGGAGAAAAGAGCGAAGCGTTTTCCCCGCAGTCGGTCTGCCTTACCCTGGAAGATGAGATCGATCTGTCTCGCGGAGACATGATCGCGAAGCCCAATAACCAGCCCATGATCGGGCAGGATATTGATGCGATGCTCTGCTGGTTCTCGCGCAGTCCGATGCGGGGTCGGGGGAAATACATCCTCCGCCACACGACCAGGGAAACGAAAGCGATTGTGCAGGAGATCCGTTACCAGGTGGACATCAATACCCTCCACAAGATTGAAGAGGTGGACTCCTTTCAGTTGAACGAGATCGGACGGGTCAAACTCCGGACGGCGGTGCCACTCCTGCATGATGCGTATCGCCGCAATCGGCATACCGGCTCCTTCATCCTCATTGATCCGGGCACAAATGAGACGGTTGGGGCGGGCATGATTCTGTAGAGACAGGCAAATGGAGCACGTAGAACAGACACTAAGCAGAATTGGGGACGGCTCGGCCGTCATCGGGGTCGTGGGACTGGGCTACGTCGGCCTGCCGCTCGTCCTGGGATTTGCAGGCCGTGGATTCCATGTCATCGGGCTTGATATCGACCAGGGGAAGATTGATGCGATCAAGGCCGGGAAAAGCTATATTGAGCACATTCCCAGTGAGCCAATCGCGGAAGCGGTGCGGAATGGAAAGCTGGAGGTGACCACTGATTTTTCGGTGGCGAACCGGGCCGACGCGCTGATCATGTGCGTTCCCACTCCACTCAACGGCCACTACGAGCCGGACCTCAGTTTTGTCATCAATACGATCGACAGCCTCGTCCCGCATTTGCGGGCCGGGCAGGTTGTAAGCTTGGAGAGCACCACCTACCCCGGAACTACGGACGAGGAGCTGCGCCCCCGCATCGAGAGCCGTGGACTTGTGGCCGGGGAAGATGTTTTTCTCGTCTACTCGCCGGAGCGTGAGGACCCGGGTAATCCGGATTTCTCGGCCACCAAGATCCCCAAGGTGGTTGGAGGCACGACCGAAAACTGTGCGCGGGTCGGTCAGGCGCTTTATCAGGCCGTGATTTCTGAAGTCGTGCCTGTCCGCTCCACCCAGGTGGCCGAGTTCACCAAGCTGCTGGAAAATATTTACCGCGCCGTCAACATCGGGCTGGTGAATGAGCTCAAGGTGGCTGCGGACCGGATGGGAATCGACATCTGGGAGGTCATCGAGGCTGCCGCCACCAAGCCGTTCGGGTTCAAGCCGTTCTACCCCGGGCCGGGGTTGGGCGGGCACTGTATCCCCATCGACCCGTTTTACCTGACGTGGAAGGCGCGGGAATATGGCGTGCACACGCGCTTCATCGAGCTGGCGGGGGAAATCAACAACAGTATGCCGCACTGGGTGGTGCAGCGCACGATGGAAGCTCTCAATGAGCGCTCCAAGTCGGTGAAGGGGAGCCGGATCCTCCTGATGGGACTGGCTTACAAGGAGAATGTGGATGACATGCGTGAGTCCCCGACTTTCGAGCTGATGGATGAACTGGCCGGGCTGGGTGCGGAGGTGTGTTACCACGACCCGCACATTCCCGAGGTCACCCCCACCCGGGAACATGCCCGGTGGACGGGGACCCGGTCGGTGGAGTGGAGTGAGAAGGTCATCGGGGACTTTGATTGTGTCCTGATCGCAACCAATCACGAGGCCTTCGATCTGCAGAACCTTCTTGAGTGGGCCGACCTTGTGGTTGATACCCGTAATGCCATCTCGAAGGCAGGACTGGCCCCTCGCAGCGGGCAGCTGGTGAAAGCCTAGGCCGACCGAGAGGCACAACGTTGCCACCCCATGAACAACGAGCCGTTTCACAAGCTCCTCGATGAGGCGGAAGAAGCCCTCAGGCGATTCCGCGGAGTGGCGGAGGCTCCGGTCCGGGCGGCGGCTGACCTGATCCTGCAGAGCGAGGGGAAGGTTGTGGTTACCGGGGTGGGGAAGTCCGGAATCATCGGACACAAGACACAGGCAACACTGGCTTCAACGGGCACACCCGCCGTTTTCCTCAATGCGGCGGAGGCCCTGCATGGCGACATGGGCGTGGTGTGTGAAGGGGACGTTGTCCTCATGGTTTCCAATAGCGGGGAGACCGCCGAACTCCTGCGCATGCTACCCAGCCTGCGAACCATCGGGGTGCATACAATCGGTCTCCTGGGGAACCCGGGAAGCACGCTTGCGGGGCACCTTGATCTTGTGGTGCCCCTGGAAATCCGAGAGGAGGGAGACGCGTTGAACCTGGCACCGATGTGCAGCACGGTCCTGGCTCTCGTGGCCGGCGATTGTCTCGCAGCGACCCTGCAGGCGGAACGTGGTTTTGGAGAAGAGGAGTTTGCGGTTCTGCATCCCGGGGGAGCACTGGGGCGCCGCCTCCTCCTGAGCGTGCAGGATGTCATGCAGCCTCGCCAGCGGGTGGCCGGGTTGGCGAAGAGTGCCAGTTTCCACGAAGTGGTGAGTGCGCTGACAAAGTACCCGCTTGGTCTGGTCTGTATCCTCGATGCCGAGGACAGGATTCTGGGCGTGATTTCGGAGGGAGACGTGCGCCGCGCAGTGATGGAGCGCCGTTATGAGGACAGCGCCGAACTGATGATGACCACGACACCCGTTCTCGTCTCGGGGGGCGACCGGCTGTCGCGGGTTCTTGAGGTGATGGAGAATCCGGAGCGCCGGATTTATGCCGTGCCCGTGGCCGATGAAGAAGGGCGCTTGCAGGGTCTGGTGCGCATGCACGACCTGTTGGGATCCTAGGAACAAGACGCGGAAGGAAACAGCTGTGAAAGTAGGAGTCATCGGGACAGGTCACTGGGGAGGGAATCTTGTTCGCAACCTGGCCGAGATGCAGGTGCTGACCGGGGTGGCCGATCCTCTGGAAAGCAACCGTGCCAGGTCCCTGGAAGATGCTCCCGGCATCGAAACTTTCGAGGATGCGTCCACGATGATGGATGCCGGTTACGACGCAGTGGCCATTGCGACCCCGGCGGCTACGCATTTTGAGATTGCCCGGCAAGCCCTGAACGCAGGGTTGGACGTGTTCGTGGAAAAGCCAATGACGCTTGACCCGGACGACGCCTCAGCGCTTCACCGGCAGGCCCTGGAGGAAGAGCGAATCCTCATGGTGGGGCACCTCCTGCTCTACCAGCCGGCCATTGAGTTCATTGCCGGATACCTGCGAAGCGGGGAGCTTGGGGAGGTCTACACCATGCACCAGCGTCGCTCCAAGCTGGGCCGGGTGCGGGACAAGGAGAACGTGATGTGGAGTTTTGGAGTGCACGATGTGGCAGTGCTGCTGTCCCTCGCTGGTGCGGCCCCCACCCGGGTGCTGGCCTCCGGGCACGCAGCCCTCACCCCGGGTGTTGAGGACGACACCTACCTGCATCTTGAGTTTCCGAACGGAGTGAAGGCCCATCTCCACAACTCCTGGCTCTGGCCGCGGGTTGAGCGTGAACTCATCGTGGCGGGAGAGCGTGGGATTCTGGTCTTTGATGAACAGTCCAGCCGGGTTGTCCTCCACCGCAAGACGGTCGACGCGACTCTGGCCCATCACGATGAAGGGGAGGAGATTCTCTTCGAGGGAAGCGGGCAGCCCCTGCGCCTCGAATTGGAGCATTTCCTGGAGTGTTGCCGGGAGCGCAGACAACCTCGGTCGGACGGGCGGAACGGTTTTGAGGTGGTGCAGGTGCTCCAGGAAGCGGAAGGTCAGCTGAACGCATGAGCGCGAACTATCAGGCACACGGGAGCGCGATCATTGATGAGGGCGCCGAGATCGGGGAAGGGACCCGGATCTGGCATTTTGCCCATGTGTGCAGCGGGGCCCGGATTGGAGAGCGCTGCTCCTTTGGGCAGAATACGATGGTGGCTCCGGGGGTGACCATCGGCTCAAACGTGAAGGTCCAGAACAACGTCTCCATCTACGCTGGGACGGTGGTTGAGGATGACGTGTTTCTTGGGCCCTCCTGCGTGCTTACGAATGTGACCAACCCGCGTTCCCAGGTGAAACGCCAGTCCCTCTATGAGCAGACGCTGATCCGGCGGGGTGCCACGGTGGGAGCGAATGCGACGATCGTCTGCGGAGTGGTGATTGGGCGGTATGCCTTCATCGCGGCCGGGGCGGTGGTAGCCCGGGATATTCCGGACTATGGCTTTGTAATGGGCGTTCCCGGCCGGTTGCACGGGTGGATGTCCCGGCACGGTCACCGCCTGATCAACCCTGACGAGGAAGGCATCCTGACCTGTCCAGAAAGCGGATACCGCTATCAGGTGCGGGATCAGGTTCTCCGCTGCCTCGATCTCGATGAAGAGTCCCCCCTTCCTCCCGGGCTTGCGGAGGGAGAGAGAAGCTACGATGAATTCAAGGGCGGAACATCGCCCTGACTGATTTCCGCCTACTGCCCGATACCCCATGAAAGTCCCACTTCTCGATGTCAATGCACAGAATCTTCCGCTGGAAGAGGAACTGACTGCCACCTTTACCCGGGTTCTCCGTTCCGGGAGATTCATCATGGGCCCTGAGGTGGAGGCCCTGGAGGCCGAGGTCGCGGAGTTTGTCGGAGCCAGGCATGGCATCGGAGTCACCTCGGGCACCGACGCCATTCTGCTCTCCCTGATGGCGCTCGACATCGGCCCGGGAGATGAAGTCCTCTGTCCGACCTTCACCTTTTTTGCGACCGCTGGCTGTATCGCGAGAACGGGAGCGACCCCTGTGTTTGTGGATGCTTGTCCGGTGTGCTTCAACCTCGACATTGATGATGCCGCTCGCAAGGTCACCGCGAAGACGAAAGCGATCATCCCGGTGCACCTTTTCGGCCAGTCTGCGGAGATGGATGCCGTGATGGCGTTGGCGGCCGAGCACGGGCTGCGGGTGATCGAGGACGGGGCCCAGGCGATCGGGTCGCGTTACAGGGGGCGGGGGTGCGGGTCCATGGGAGACTTCGGAACCTACAGCTTCTTTCCTTCCAAGAATCTCGGAGGATTCGGGGATGGAGGAATGGTGGTCTGCAATGACGAGAGGTTGGCCGAGCGGGCACGCATTCTGCGCATGCATGGTTCGCAGCCGAAATACTATCACCGGGAAGTGGGCGGGAATTTCCGTCTCGATCCCCTGCAGGCCGCCCTGCTCCGGGTTAAAATGCGGCACTACGACGACTACACGCGGGCCCGCCAGGGAAATGCAGCCTACTACGTGGAGAAACTCTCTGCGCTGGAGGGCGTGGTCTCCGCCAAGCCGGAGCATTGCTGCTGTGCGAGTGCGCAGGAGGAGGCGCTCGGGGAGGCCGGAATCGTCCTCCCGGCTCGCTACGACCACAACGAGCATATCTGGAACCAGTTTACCCTGCGTGTTCGCGGTGAAGGTCGGCGCGATGCGCTCCGGCAGCACCTCGTGGACTGCGGAATCGGGTGCGAGATCTACTATCCGCTCACCATGGACCAGCAGGAATGCTTTGCGGATCTTCCCGAGAGCAGCCGGATGGGGAATGGTGTCGCGCATCAGCTCGCCTCGGAGGTCCTCAGCATTCCGGTTTACCCGGAGCTCACCCGGGAGATGCAGGATTTCGTTGTATCTTCTTTCTCTCGCTGGATAGCGTAGCGGGAGCAAGCTTTCGGCTGTTTTCACGCCATTCAATTAATGAGTGCCGCCAACGATGAAACCTAATAAACACATTCTTCTGATCGTCCTTGTGGCGGTTTTGGCTTGGGCTGGCGTAAGTAGCTTGCTTGTCCCCGGGCTGATTGAGGCCTGTCTCTTATACACATCTCCGAGCCCACGAGACCGTACTAGA
>CAWWCX010000216.1:0-7212 GCA_963935445.1 uncultured Roseibacillus sp. | reverse complement strand
GATCTAGTACGGTCTCGTGGGCTCGGAGATGTGTATAAGAGACAGGTCGTAGCGGATGCCGATCGTGAGCTCGGAGCCTTCCGGCGCATCGGCGGGAATTTCGTAGGGCCGGCGGATATAGACCGAGCGGTAGTTCCCGCGCATGTCCCTGAGGAGGGTCTGGTCGTCGTCATCGCCGTAACCGAATCCTGCGGCGCCGACCCTCCAGGTTCCAGCCTCTCCCTCCGCGTCCCCGGTCGCGATCCACTGGATCGCCATCGAGGTGGTGGGATCGCGGTGCCACTGGCAGAACGGGCCATACTCTTTGGCAGAGCTGCCGACCGGCAGCAGGATGAGGGAGAGCAGTGCTCGGGTCACGGAATCAGGGAGGGTCAGGGGTAGCTGTTTGCCTCAGAGGCTCGTCCATCGTCCACGGGATGGCAATGAACTTTCCCGGCCCGGCTCCTTCCCGGCCCTACCGGCGCAGGATGGGCCCACCCAGCGTGCGCTGGAAAAACTCAACCCGCTTACGCTTCAGGTAGGGGCGCTCACCCACGCCGTGGCCGGCTCCCGGGACGACCAGAAGCTCGAAGTCCCTGTCCGCCTTGATCAGGGCGTTGGCCACCTGCATGGTCGAGGATGGGTCCACATTGGTGTCGACCTCTCCGACCGTGAGGAGGAGATCTCCCTGCAGCCTCGCGGCATGAGTCACGTTCGAATTTGCTGCGTAGTGCGGGCCCAGCGGCCAGTCCATCCACTGCTCGTTCCACCAGACCTTGTCCATCCTGTTGTCGTGGCATCCGCAGTCTGCAACCGCGGCATCGTAAAAGTCGCCATGGAACAGAAGGGCGCCGAGCGCACTTTGTCCTCCAGCGGACCCGCCAAAGATGCCAACCCGCTCGAGATCCATCTGGGGCAGCCTGCTGGCCGCCGCCTTCATCCAGGCAATACGGTCAGGCAGGCCCGCGTCCCTCAGGTTCTTGTAGCAGAAGTGATGAAACTCGCGGCAGCGGTTGGAGGTCCCGAGGCCATCGATCTGAACCACGATAAAGCCGGACTCCGCCATCGAGGAGCGGGTCCCTGACCAGAGCTGCCAGTCCTTGGGCACGAAGGAGCTGTGGGGACCGGCATAGATTTGCTCGATCACGGCATACTTCTTCCGGGGGTCAAAATCGCGCGGGCGCCAGATTGCGCCCCAGATGTCGTGCTCCCCGTTCCGGTCCTTAGCAACAAAGACCTCGGGCATCTGCCAGCTTGTTTTGAAGAGCTCTTGGGCGTCGGCTCGTTCGAGGACGCAGACCAGTTTTCCATCCCGGGTGCGGCGAAGCTCGTAAACGGGCGGGTGATCCACCCGGGACCAGCGGGCGACATAGTGGCTGCGATCCGGGGAGAAGGACAGGCGGTGTGTTCCGTTCGCATCGGTGAGAAGGGTCAGGGCACCGGTGCTCAGGTCCAGTCGCGCCCAGTGACGGAAGTAGGGGTCCTGTCCGGGATGATAGCCGATGATACGGAGGAGAGCCTCCCTCTTTTCCTCATCCACCGCCTCTACGCCTTGCACCAGCCACTTGCCGGAGGTGAGCTGTTTCTTCACCTTTCCGCTCTCCCCGTCCATGAGGTAGAGGTGGTTCCACCCATCCCGCTCCGAGAGCCAGAGGATCTCCTTTCCGTCGTCGAGATCCCATCGGTAGGATTTGCCGAAGACGAAGACGAACGTCTCGCTGTCCTCCCTGACCACGATGCGCTGGCGCCGCTTCCTCGCATCGATCTCAATCAGGCGGTGCTTGCCGAAGCCCCGCTCGATATACTCGAAGACGAAGTGAGCTCCTCCCTCGCGCCAGCGGTGGCGGCGGAACATGAAGGCATTGGGACAGAGCGACTCCTCAACCATGATGGGCTCGCCCGCCACCGGGAAGATGACAGGGCGCTCGACGCTTAATTCGTCGCCGGGCTTGGTGTAGTCCCGCGTGAAGGTCTTTGGCTGCAGCTGGTCGTCCGGGGACGATTCGACGTAGGTCACCTGTCGTCCGGCGCGGTCCTCGCTCTTCCAAACCGTGTAAAACTGCGAGTCGTGCGACCACAGGACGCGGTTTGGCGAAAACCGCCAGCCATTCCCTGCCCGGCCGACAACCTTGCCTTCACCTCCCTCGCCCGGGCGGAGGACAATCTCCTGTTTCCCAACCTGGAGGGTCCATTTTCCATCCGGAGAGGTTGTGCCCTTCGGCCCTTCCTTCCCCTGCTCCTCTCCGTGAGGCGCGAAGTCCGCTGGCACGCGGGACTCCTCCAGTCCGTCGGGCTGCTCCATGATTTCAGAGCGTTCCCCCGTTTCCAGGGCGACCCGGATCCAGCCCTTTCCTCCCTCCTTGCGGTAGACCACGGCGTCCCGGGACCAGCGGAGCTGGATGTCCTGGTAGCGCACCTTGCCGTTCACCTCCTCACGAAGCCTTCGCATCTTTTCCTCGTAGGCCTTCGTTCCTCCGTGTTCGGCCCAGCCGGCGGAAGCGGTCAGAACAAGCAGGAGCAGGGCGCAGCGCATATGCCCTTCTTGAGTCCTCTCTGGAACTCGACAAGCCCTTTTTCAGGAAGGCGCCGGTCCGCGCAACTTTTCCTGCCCGCCACGGAAATTCATCCGGAATTGTATCCGCCGAGTTTACGCGACTTCGATTCTCCCCTAGTCTTCCGCCATGTCCCGCGAAGAAATCAAGCGCCTGACCGAATTGTCCTCCTGCGCCGGCTGAGCATCCAAGCTCGGCCAGGCCGATCTCGCGCAGGTCCTGCGCGGACTTACCCAGGTGCAGGACGAAGCCCTCCTTGTGGGCGCGGCGACCTCGGACGACGCGGCGGTTTATCGCCTCAACGCGGAGACCGCCCTGGTACAGACCCTCGATTTCTTCACGCCGATCGTCGATGATCCATACGCGTATGGGCAGATTGCGGCGGCGAACTCGCTCTCGGACGTCTACGCCATGGGCGGACTCCCCCTCACCGCCATGAACGTGGTCGGAGTGCCCTTGGAGGAGCTTTCCCTTGAGGTCGTCAACGCGATCCTGAGGGGCGGGGCCGACAAGGTGGCGGAAGCCGGCTGTGTCCTTGCAGGGGGGCACACGGTGCAGAACCCCGAGCCTCTCTACGGCCTTTCCGTCACGGGATTGGCTCACCCCGACCGGCTGATCACCAACTCGGGAGCCGCGACCGGGGACCTGCTTGTCCTGACCAAGCCCCTCGGAACGGGGATACTCGCCACCGCGACCAAGCAGGGGATCGACCTCGGAGACCTCGCCCCTCGCTTGACCGAACTGATGGCGACCCTGAACACTCCCGGTGCAGTGCTTGCCAAGGCTGGCCTCGTCAGGGGCGGAACGGATGTCACCGGCTTCGGGCTGCTTGGCCACCTCGGGGCGATGGCCCGCGAAAGTGCCGTAACCGCCCGGGTGGAGAGCGCAAGGGTGCCTGCCATTGACGAGCGTGTTCTCGGACTCATCGAGGAGGGCTGTGTTCCGGGGGGAACGCGGGCGAACCTCGCCGCTGCCGCCAGCACGTTCCAGGGAGACGGAGTATCCGAGACCATGAGGATTCTCCTTGCCGACGCCCAGACGAGCGGGGGCCTTCTTCTCGCGGTTCCTCCCGGGAATCTCGAGGACGTCCTGCGGATTCTCGGGGACGAAGGCGCTCCCTGTGCCGAGGTCATTGGGGAAATGGTGGAACAGGGGGACTGCGCGATCGAGGTGCACTGAGCAGGGAGTGTGCCCTGTGCCTTGCAAAAAGGGACGGCACCGGACAGTCTCATGCGTGTCCCCGTCTGCCCCGAGTCGCCTGCGTGTCGACGGACGATTTCTATCCCTGGGGGACGAGCGCGTTTTCCTGAAGGGGGTCACCTTCGGGCCATTCCCGGAGGGCCGTGCCCTCGATCCCAGGGACGAGTTTCCCCGCCTCGCGGAGTGTGGATTCAATGCCGTGCGGGTTTACACCGGTGCGGATGAGCACCTTCTCGACTGCGCGGAGCAGAGCGGTCTTGCCGTGCTGGCAGGGCTCCCTTGGGAATGGACGCGGGACTTCCTGTCCGAGCCGAGGCTGCGGGCCGAGGGGGAGATGCGCCTCGTGGAATTCCTGCGCATGCATGGCGGCCACGGGGCCCTTGGCGCGCTCCTGGTCGCCAACGAAATTCCCTCCGACCTCGTTCGCTGGATGGGTCCCCTGGAGGTGAGGAAAGCGCTTGAGGACCTCATTGACCTCTGCCGTGCGGAGTGCGGGGAAGAGCTCCTTTTTGCCTACGCCAACTATCCCAGCACCGAATACCTCGAACCCCGCAACGCCGATTTCACAGCCTTCAATGTTTACCTCGAGCAGCGGGAGGCGATGCAGCGTTACCTGCCCCGCCTGCAGAACATCGCCGGCGATCGCCCGGTCCTGATTACGGAATTCGGGCTGGACACGGTGCGCCACAGCGAAGCTGAACAGGCTGAGCTTGTCAGCGCACACCTGGACGAATGCCTCTCCGCCGGGTTGGCGGGGACGACCCTCTTCGCCTGGTCCGATCGCTGGGCCAGCCGCGGGCGCGAGATGACGGACTGGGCCTTCGGACTCACCCGGAATGACCGGAGTGAGAAGCCTGTCCTGCCAATGCTGCGCGAGCGTCTCCCGGCCCTGGGCCGGCCCCGGGACGCTCTTGCGCTACGCGGTGTTCCGCGCATCTCGGTGGTGGTATGTACGTTCAACGGGGCGGAGATCCTGGGAGATTGCCTGCGCGCGTGCCTCGCC
Source organism: uncultured Roseibacillus sp. (assembly GCA_963935445.1). Taxonomy (GTDB): domain Bacteria; phylum Verrucomicrobiota; class Verrucomicrobiia; order Verrucomicrobiales; family Akkermansiaceae; genus Roseibacillus_B. The sequence continues at coordinate 2,478 of CAWWCX010000216.1, read as the reverse complement.
CTGGACTACCCCGACTTCGAGGTTCTCGTGGTCGACGATGGGTCGATTGATGGCACGGACGAGGTAGTGGCCCGCTATCCGGGCATCCGCTATCTCCGGCAGGAGCATGGAGGGCTCTCGGTGGCCCGGAATCTTGGTGCGCGAGAGGCCAGTGGCGAGTTGGTCGCCTACACCGATGATGATTGCGAACCGGATCGCGACTGGCTCTTCTGGATCGCCCGCGCCTTTGAGGACCCGGACACCGCGGCGGCTGGAGGACCGAACCTTCCCCCGCAACCCGGGGGAATCCAGGAGGCCGTGGTGGCGGTGGCGCCGGGTGCGCCCTCCCACGTGCTGCTGGGGGACCTCACCGCCGAGCACCTGCCGGGCTGTAACCTCGTCCTGCGCCGCAGTGCCCTCAATGCGATCGGGGGATTCCGCTCCCAGTATTTTGCCGCCGGGGACGACGTCGACCTCTGCTGGCGGCTGCTGGATGCCGGCTGGAACCTGGCCTTCGTTCCCGCGGCCTTTGTCTGGCACCGTCGTCGAACCACCATTCTCCGCTACCTCAGGCAACAGTCGGGCTATGGCCGGGCGGAGGCTCTCCTGTATGAGGCGCACCCGGAGCGGTTCGACAAGGGAGGCATCGACTGGCGCGGGAGCGTGTATGGCGGGGGAACTCTCAGCGTGGATGCCCACGCGGTCATCTACTTCGGAGCGATGGGACTGGCCGGCTATCAGGGGCTTGAGCATCACGGCATTCCCCGGCGCCTGGCCGACCGTAATTTTGACACCCGGGCCGTCCAGCTGCTGGTGAAGATTTGTGAGCTCGCCCAGCCCCTGGTCCGGGCCTTCAGTCGCTGGCGTCATGGCGGACCGAAGCCCAGGCTCCGCCCGGGGCAACCCGCTCACCGGACGTATGCAGACGACATGCGCGACGAAGTGGAGTGCGGGTTCCTCGGGGCCGCGGGAACGGGGCGGCTGCAGCTTCTGGCTGTTCTGCGCGCCGGGGGCTGGGAACCCTGTGGGGACAGGGAATCCTGGGATCTCGACTGCTCGCCATATCGCGTGCTCACCACGAACGAGGATCACGGCCCCGATTGCACGCTCGTCAAGGTGCGCCTTCTCCATCCACCGGGCCTCCGTCGCGAAGGCCTCCGTATTGTCGCGAAGGCCGCGCTTGAGGCCGGACTGGAACCACTGTAGGGCAGAGCACTGCCCGGGCGGCACGTGGGGTGCCAGGGCATCAAGCTCCAAACATGCGAACCTCCGACTTTGATTACGAGCTCCCTCCCGATCTCGTTGCGACCCACCCGCTTCCCGAGCGGACGTCCTCGCGCATGATGGTGCTCCGCCGGGAGCAGGGCACCATCGAACACCGCAAGTTCGCTGAATTGCCCTCCTTCGTCCGGGAGGACGACCTCTTCGTCTTCAATGACACCCGGGTGGTCCCGGCCCGCTTCTTCTCGAACGACCGGCGCATTGAATTACTGCGGGTGGACAATGCCGACCCCCTCCACTGGCGCTGTCTGGTGCGCCCGGGGAAGCGGATGAAGGTCGGACGGTCCGTGGAGATCGGCGACAGCACCGGCACGGTGACCGGGATCGACGAGCTCGGCTACCGGCTCATTACCTGGGACAAGCCCGTCGATGAAGGTGCCCACGGGGAGCTTGCTCTTCCCCCCTACATGGAACGCGGGGAGGAAGCCTCGGATGCCGAGCGTTACCAGACCGTCTACGCCCGGCAGGACGGCGCGGTAGCCGCCCCCACCGCCGGGCTCCACTTCACTCCGGAATTGATGGCCTCCCTGCCGCACGCCTTCCTGACCCTGCATGTCGGTCCCGGGACCTTCCGACCGGTGCAGGTCGACGATCCCGCCGAACACCGGATGCACGATGAAGCCTACGAGCTGGGAGCCGCCTCCGCGGAGCGAATTACCCGGGCCGGCCGGGTCCTCTCGGTGGGGACCACCGTCACCCGCGTCCTTGAACACCTCGGCCGCCGCGGCCCGGTCACCGCCGGCCAGGGGCACACCGATATCTTCATCTATCCTCCCTACGAGTTCCAGGTCGTCGATGCCCTCCTCACCAACTTTCACCTTCCGAAAAGCACCCTCCTCATGCTGGTCAGCGCCTTCGCAAACCGCGACCTGGTGATGGAGGCCTACGAGCAGGCCGTCCGCGAACAATACCGGTTCTACAGTTACGGCGACTGCATGCTGATCCTCTAAGCCTCTTGACTGGTCTCCCGATGACCTCTCCCGGATGGCAGGCACAGAGTATCACGGCGACCCGAACCTTGCGTTTGGCAGATAGAGGTGGGGAGCCGAGGCCTCGCCGGAAGATCGCGCTGCAGTCAAAGGACGGGTGAAAGGTAGCGGGATCAGGATGCCGGCGGGCAAAAAAAGAGGCAGTCTTCTCAAGGAGTGAGATCGCAGAGGCCGAGGTTCTAAGTTTTGTTTTTATGCAGGACCTTGGATCTCACTCCGTTGATTGACT
>CAWWCX010000215.1:0-7228 GCA_963935445.1 uncultured Roseibacillus sp. | reverse complement strand
TAGTACGGTCTCGTGGGCTCGGAGATGTGTATAAGAGACAGGCTGTAAACATAGCGGAGATGCGTTTCTGGCTCGGAACCCTATGGCTTTTGATCGGGACCCAGGCGTCTGCGGCGGACGGAGGGGTGGCGCTGGCCCTGTTTCAAGAGCGGTGTGTGGAATGCCATGGCAAGGCAGGCAAGGTGAAGGGGAAACTTGATTTGCTCAAGGTGGATTCGATCGCCGCCCTCACGAACGACCTGGAGCGCCTTGAGACGATCATTGATGTTGTCGAGGCGCGGGAAATGCCCCCGGAACCGGAGCCGGAGCTGGACGGGAAGGAGCGCGAGGCGGTGGTGGCGGAGTTGCGCAGGGTCCTGCGGGGTGCCTTGGCAAGGAATACGGACCTGGCCTCGACGCCGATCAGGCGGATGAACCGCCTGCAGTATAATAATGCAGTACAGGATCTGCTGCAGTTGAAGGTCTCTGTTTTTCCCCTGCCGGAAAAGATGATGCGTGATCGAAGTGGTTACTTCGCGAAGGCCCTCTCTTCCAGTCCTCCGCGGATGCCGGACGTCGTCACGGTGAGCAGTCGAGCACTCGGCAAGTCGGGTCTGATCGAGCCACGGCTGGCGGGTGTGGGCCCCTTCCCGCAGGATCCCCGGGCGGAGCATGGTTTCGACAATCGTGGCGATCACCTGTCGTTGTCGCCATTCCTGCTGGAATCCTTCTTTAATTTGAGCAGGGGTATTGTCCAGAGTTCCAACTTCGGTCCTCGCACAGTTGGCATCTGGAATGCGTTTTTTGTGCCTCCCGCATCCGGAGACTTGAAGGAGGTCGTGCGAGCACGCTTGAAGCCATTCTTGAAACGCGCTTTCCGCCGCCCGGCGCCAGACCACCTGGTGGAAAAGTACGCGCGATACGTCGGCATGCAGATGGAAGGGGGTGTTGAATTTACCGACGCAATGAGGGAGGTCGTATCAGCGGTGCTGTCGTCGCCCCGTTTCCTGTATCTCTACGATCGTCCTGCCACCGGTCAGAAGCAGGAACCGCTGGACGGATATGATCTGGCCTCACGATTGTCGTTTCTCCTCTGGGGCAGTATTCCGGATGATGAGTTGCTCAAGCTGGCAGGGGAGGGGCGCCTTTCGAAGCCAGCAGTCCTCCGGGCGCAGGTGAACCGACTGTTGGCGGACCCTAGGCTGAAGCGGTTCTGTGACAGCTTCCCTTCGCAATGGCTGCAGCTGGACAACATTATTTCCGCGGTGCCCGATAAGCAGAAATTCCCGGACTTCTACTACGCTCCGCCGGATTACCGGACCACGATGGACATGACGATGGAACCCCTGCTGCTTTTTGAGACGGTCCTGATCGAGAATCGCTCCATTCTGGAATTCGTTGATTCAGACTACACCTATCGTTCCGGGCGTTTACGCAAGTGGTATGGCGAGGACCCGGGCGGGCGGGTTGGTGGGCCGGTGACGATGCAGTTCAAGCGCCAGCCGGTGCCGGACCGTCGGCAGGGGGGCGTGATGACGACGGCGGCCATGCTCACGATGACCTCGGGACCGGATGAGACGAAACCGATCACCCGGGGAGCCTGGGTTGCTGGCGTGATTTTTAATGCCCCGCCAGAGCCTCCACCCGCCGATGTCCCCCCACTGGACCATCCGAAGGAGGCTGAGAAAAACCTTACTCTTCGAGAGCGCTTTGCGGGACATCGGGAGCGGGCTGATTGTGCGGGATGTCATGCAAAACTCGACCCCCTTGGATTTGCCCTCGAAAACTATGATCCAGTGGGCCGCTGGCGTGACACTTACGAGAACGGGCGGAAGGTGGACGCCTCCGGAAAACTGTTTCGTGAGCACCCTTTTAAGAACGTCGTTGAGTTCAAGGATGCCATTCTCGCGGAGAAACATCGGTTTGCCCGGGCTTTTTCCGAGCATGCCCTTTCCTACGCGGTTGGTCGTGCCCTGACCCCGGGCGACACGCTGTCCGTCGACCGCATCACGGAGCGCGTGATTGCGGATGACTTCCGCCTGCAGACTGTCCTTCATGAAGTTGTGCAGAGTAAATCGTTCCTGAAGAGGCCGGCCCCAAAAACAGGCTCGGTATCCGCTCCCGGATCCGGTAAATAAGGAGGCATGAGGAACACCTCGCGACGAGCCTTCCTGAGCGGATTCGGTGGTGCGGCCCTGGCCCTGCCCTGGATGGAGAGTCTTGGGGCAACTGGTGGGCGAAAGCCAAAACAGCGGGCCGCCTTTTTTTATGTGCCGATCGGGGTGGTGCGGCGCTCGTTTTTTCCCGGAGAAGGCGATCAAGTCGTGCCGAAGTTCGGGGGGAACAAGCAATCAGCCTTCAAGAGCGCCGGCCTCAAGGTTGGCGCCCATCCGCTGGAGCTGACGCCGACGATGCAGCCGCTTGATCCGTTGAAGGAGAAGGTCACCCTGATTACCGGGTTGGACCGCGATTTCCAGCCGGGCACGGATGTGCACGCACAATGCGCCTCGTGTTTTCTGACCAGTGCGGCCCCACATAGCGTGAAAAGCTCGCCGTATCCGCAGGCCCGTACGCTGGATCACATCGTCGCCGAGGAGCTGGGGAGGGAGACGCCCTTCCGCACGCTGGAGTTCAGCAGTAACAGTCACAGGGATAACAAAGAGTCCATCCAGTTCGACAACATCTCATGGTATGGCACCGAACATGTTGCTCCCAGCATGCGTGATCCGCGCAAGGCCTATCGCCGTCTTTTCGGTACGCGTGAGGTGGAGGCGTTTCGGAACATCACCGATCTTGTCCTGGATGATGCGCACTCTCTAAAGCGTTCACTTGGGTATTCCGACCAGCAGAAGTTTAATGAGTATTTTGACTCGATTCGGACTATCGAGATCCAGGCCGACCGGCTGGAAAAGATGAAGGGGGACCTGGAAAAGGTGGGCCTTGCGGAGCCTGCGGATGCGCATTTGCCACGAGGGGAATATATTCGCCTGATGGGAGACCTGATGGTGGTCGCGTTACAAACAGGCCTCACCAATGTAGCCAGCTTGATGGTCGGGCCCGAACGCTGGGATACACCCTACCTGTATGAGAGCCTGTTCGATAAACCGCGCAGTCACCACCAGATGTCCCATAACCAGGGCAAGTTCATTGCGGATCTTGAGAAGGTGGACCTCTTTCACATGGAGCAGTTTGCCTATTTACTGGCTAAGATGGATGCGATCGAGGAGGCAGACGGCAGCTCGCTTCTGGATAATACGATCTTCACCTACGGATCCGGTCTGGGGGATGGTGCTACTCACCAGTACAGCGCATTGCCCATCATCGTAGCAGGCAGTGGAGGCGGGTGCTTGAAGACCGGCACCCACATTAACCTCTCCGAGACCACCGGGCCCGTCGCCAGGGTCAATGGCAATTACGTGAACCCGGGGCAGGGGCTTCCTCTCGCTAATCTCTGGCTGACGCAGATGCAGGCCCTCGGAATCAAGGCGGACCGCTTTGCCGATAGCACAGGCGTGCTCAAGTCGCTGCTGGCCTAGGGCGGGAGGACGGGCCTTCCGGAGCCCGGTCCCGCACCTGCGCCGCACAGCGAATTATCCTACCGGTAATCCGCCCCTTCCCAGGATTCCAGAACCGATCTCTGCCAGGATTCAAGGGCGGACTTCATCTTCGCGACCCTTGCAGGATGCATCTCCCGCACATTTGATTTTTCGACCGGGTCCGTGCTCAGGTCATAAAGCTCAACAAGGACATTTTCACCTTTTTCGATGCGGTGGAGCTTCCACGGCCAATCAAGCCATGCCGCATGTCCCTCGTAGATTCCGTCCTCAAACTCAGGGAATTCCTCCACGTTCTTGAGGATCCGGTGTGGAAACGGGTTGGGTTTTCCGCCTGCCTGGGCCTCCTTCAGGGACTTGATGATCCGGTCGCTCCAGGTGGATTGCCCGCTCCGGAATCCGTGCCAGAAGCCTATCGGATCACGCTTCGCTATTGAACCAGTGATGATTCCCGATGCGTCGAGCCCATCCAGGGGATGGGGAGGATCGAAGGGGACCCCGGCCATCGCAAGAATCGTTGGCAGGATGTCGCAGGAAGATACCGGGGTTGGAACCTTCCTGGCCTCGAGTGTGCCCGGCCACTCCATAATTGCCGGCACGCGCAGACCGCCCTCATAAATGCTTCCCTTGCGTGCCCGCCCCCCCGCGGTGGCGTCGACCAGTCCGCCGTTGTCACTACAGTAGAAGAAGATGGTGTTTTCGGCGATTCCCAGTTTGCGAATTGCGGCACGAAGGCGACCAATCTGCTGATCGAGCAGCGTGATTTCCCGGAAATATCCGGCCATCTTTCCGGCCTCCTCATTGTAGAGAGAGGCGGCCTTCTCGATGCCCTCAGGCAATTCGCGGAACGGGTCGTGAGGGGCAGGGAACCAAGTCACCGCAAACATGGGCTTGCCGCCTTGATGATGCCTCGTGAGGAACTCAATGGTCGCGTCCGCAGCGATGGCCGTTCCTGCGCCCTTGAGCCGGACATACTCTCCACCGCGACTGAGATAGGGTTCATTGTCGAAGAAATTGAGACCTGAGAGCCATTCATCAAACCCCTGTCCCCCGGGTGAGGTGGGGCTATCCGGCTGCACTGAGCCGATGTGCCATTTGCCAAAGTGGCCGGTCACGTAGCCATTTGCACCCAACACTTCGGCAATGGTCACTTCATGTGGCCGAAGGTAATGTCCATGATTGGGGACGTTGACGCGAAAGGCGTGTCGGCCGGTCAGGAGCGCGGCCCGGGTGGGCGAACAGACCGGAGAGCTGGCGTAGAAACGGTCGAAAACGACGCTTTGCCGTGCCATCGCGTCGAGATTGGGCGTTCGGACAAAGGGGTGTCCGGTGTACCCGCAGTCGCCGTAACCGTGATCATCGGCCATGACGAGGACAATATGGGGGTGTTCGTTCGCTGCCAGAGGCCCAACGGACAGGGGTAGGATGACCAGAAGCAGGGAGATGTTATAAATTGCCTTCATCAGGAGCGCTGGGGTTGCGGAGCTCTTCAATTCGACGACCCTGTTCAGCCGTGGCCCCTTGTCTCCGTCGCGGTAGTCCAATCCAAACTGGGACTTCAGCATAAGGCCTGTGTATCAGTCGCTGGCCTGCTGGCAAGAGCCCGTGAAGCACTCTCCTTCTTACGGAGGTTTTGCGGTCGGCGGATTGTCTCCGCGTTGCAAAATGCCCGGGTGTTGGGTGTCTTCGCGGTGACGCCCTGACTCGTGCCGAGGGTTTCACTGCGACAGGCTGCCGGGGCAGGGCGGCGCTGGGTCCGCCGGGGAGGCCTGCCTGCGAATCGATTTGCCGGGAAGGGGTTTACCTACCTAAGGGGGAGCAGTTCCTGACTGGCTTCCTGCTCCGAGGCAGCCCGAGCCCACCCCGGAAAGGGTCATCAAGCTTTGTCAGTCAGGGTGCCGACGCTTGCTCATGCCGCTTGACGAGAAGGCGTTCACCTCCTACGCGGCCGCCCGCATTCGATTGCCCCGGGTCCAACGAGGCGCCAAATCGGAAGCCGGCAACGGCCCTTCCTCTCATCATGACACCTGTTTTCAACCTCTTCCAACGTCGGCAGGGAACATACAAGGACGATATCCTTTCCGGGCTTACGGTGGCCCTGGCGCTGGTTCCGGAGGCGATCGCCTTTTCTTTCCTGGCCGGGGTTAACCCCATGGTGGGCCTCTGGTCGGCCGTGTTCGTTGGTTTGATCACCTCAAGCATGGGCGGTCGTCCCGGGATGATTTCCGGCGCTACCGGCGCGATCGCCATTGTAGCTGCCAAGGCCGTGGAACTTGGTGAAATCGAGGGGGGCACCGAGATGGGTCTCAAGTATCTCCTAGTTACCCTGATACTTGCAGGGGTCATCCAGCTTGGTGCCGGCGCCCTCAAGCTTGGCCGCTTCATCAGACTGGTGCCGCATCCAGTGATGATTGGTTTCGTCAACGGACTTGCGATCGTCATCTTCCTGGGTCAGCTGGGCTTTTTCAAGAAATCGACGGGTATCGACAGCGACGGCAGTCCCATCAACAGCTGGCTGCAGGGGCCAGAACTCTGGCTGATGATCGGACTGGTCGTCGCAACCATGCTGATCATCCACTTCCTGCCGAGGGTCACCAAGGCGCTCCCCTCCGCCCTCGCGGCGATCCTCGTCGTCGGGGGTCTTGGTGCTCTTGGAGCCTTCGACGCCCGCACGATCGCCGACGTCCTCAGGGACGGTGGCGGGAACGGCTCCCTGGAGAAGGGCTTTCCACCCCTCGCGGACTTCGCCGGGATTCCCTGGGGCTGGGCCTTCCTCAAGTCCATTTTTCCGGTCGCCCTGACCATTGCCCTTGTTGGGCTGATCGAGTCCCTGATGACCCTGCAGCTTATCGATGAGATGACCGAGACACGGGGGCAAGGTAACCGAGAGTGTTATGCGCAGGGTGGAGCAAACATCCTCTCGGGGCTTTTTGGAGGCATGGGGGGCTGCGCGATGATCGGCCAGTCGCTGATAAACATCAAATCGGGTGGTCGCGGTCGTACTTCGGGGATTGTGGCGGCCTGTGCCCTGGGCCTTTTTATTCTCTTTGCTGGTCCAGTGATCGTCATGATCCCGGTTGCAACCCTCGTCGGCGTGATGTTCATGGTCGTGATCGGCACCTTCGAGTGGTCTTCGCTGCGAACCTTCGGGAGGGTTCCGTTTTCAGAAATCCTGGTCATTCTTTCCGTCACTCTTGTCACCGTCTTCCTCCACAACCTGGCCCTTGCCGTGTTCGCGGGCATTATCCTTTCGGCTCTGGTCTTTGCCTGGGAAAGCTCGAAACATGTGTTTGTAAACCTCGAAAGCGACACCGGGAGCGAGCGGCACTACAGCGTGCAGGGCCTGATCTATTTCGGTTCCGTTTCAAACTTCACGGAACACTTCCAATGTCGTTCACAGGCCGAGACCATCATCATCGACATGGCCCACGCCCGGGTCTGCGACATGTCGGGCATCGAGGCCCTGAACGCCCTGGCGGAGCGCTACCGGAAGGGAGGCAAGACTCTTCACGTCCGGCATCTTTCCGCGGACTGCCGGCGAATGCTCAAGCGTGCCGGTTCCATGCTGCATGTAGAGATCATGCCCGATGACCCGGAGTATATCGTGGCCAAGTTTCGCATGGGAACGGATTAGAAGGTCCTCCATGGGAGCTGTCTCTTATACACATCTCCGAGCCCACGAGACCGTACTAGAT
>CAWWCX010000214.1:0-7244 GCA_963935445.1 uncultured Roseibacillus sp. | reverse complement strand
ATTTTCAATCCCCTGCTCTACCAACTGAGCTACCGAGCCGTCAGTCAGGATGGACGGCGGGAAAATGGGAGTGCGGCCGGTCCTTGGCAAGGCAAAACACCGATCCTTCGGCGAATCAATCACCTCCCGGCCGGCACAGGGGATTCATGGCCTTCCGACCAGAGATCGGGGCAGTAGATTGCCAGGGGGAAATCAGTGACGCGTGAGGGGATTCCAGTGCATGCTCTCCCCGTGGCTGAGGACAGAGCGGTTCGACCCGGGAAGATTCCTCCCGGCGAGGTCGACCTGTGGTATTTCGCGGAATCCCACCAGCCGGCCCTGGAGGAGCCCTACGTCCTCAACGACCTCTGCGTGCATGCACAGCAGCAGGCACGACGTTTTGTCTGCCCCGAGGATCGCCGCCGCTTTATCGCCGGCCGGTTACTCCTTCAGAACGTTCTCGCACGCTATTGCGAATGCGAACCTTCCAGCCTGGAATACTCAACAGGTTCATTCGGAAAACCTGCCCTTTCCAGTCCTCCCTCGGCAGTAGCCGCGGGCCTCCAATTCAATCTCTCACGGTCTTCCGAGGTGGTTGCCGTCGCCGTGGGACACATGCCGCTCGGCCTCGACATCGAGAAGCAACGCCCCGTCGCCCACGAGCAGGCCTTTCTCGCGCGGCAATTCTCTTCGCAGGAGCAGGAATATGTCAGGCATTCATTGAGACCGCGAGCCGCGCTCTTCGAGATCTGGTGCCGCAAGGAGGCCTACCTCAAGGCCCTCGGGCTGGGCATCTTCCACCCACTCAGGAAGTGCCCGGTGCCACCGGGCTGCACCCTCCCTGTCTTCGAATCCCCTCGGGGCCAGCCACATCTCGACTGGCAACTGCGCTCACTCAACCTGCCGCTTCCCGGCTATGCGGCCGCCTTGTGCACACCGGCCCCCACACCCTGCCCCCATCTCATCCCGCTCAGCTGCGACGACTTGCTGAACGGGATTCGCTAGTCCCTGCAGGATCACTCGTCAACAGACCCGGGATCAGTGGTGTTCTTCGCGCACACGAAAGAAGCGTGCCTTCCTCCCCGCCACAGGATACTGACGCTCCACCAACCCGTCCCCGGGTATGCCGGATTCAAGGACTTCCCAGGCAAACAGATCAGCGGATTCCTCAATCGCATAGGTGCGTCCAGCCATCGAAGGAAAACTCATATGGATCCGGGAACCCTCCCCGGAGGGCTGAAGGTCGGCGCTGATCGCTAGATCCACTGCGTGCCGATGGGGCTCATGGACATGATTGTGGAGAGAGACCCCGTTGAGAGTCACGTCCCCGGGTGTGATGACAGCAAGGTTTCCAGGAGTTGCGGAGAACCCGAAGACAACCGAGCCCCCTGCAGGAATGGACTGATTCCATCCATCATGGCGCACCGTATAGCGGTGCCCCTCCCGCCTGATGAGCTCCGCATTCCAAAAGGACGATATTTCCTGCTCGATCTCAAATTCCAGCTCCCAGGAGTTGATCGGGTGGTTGCCAATATTGGAAATCTTGGCTTCGGCGGTAAACCCGGACTCCCAGTCACTCTGAATTGAAAAATCAACCTTGGCTCTCGTGTCGTGTGGAATGACAGGCCTGTCGTCCGGATCTCTTCCTACGTTCCCGTTTCCAGTTCCATCCCCAAAGTCGATATCGCTCGCCGAGAAGAAGACTTCCCCGGCAGGATCGATCCGCTGCCAGATCACATAGAGAACGTGATGTCCGCTGCGCTGCGGAAAATCCACGGTGAACCTGTAGTAGTTCTCATCGCGCACAGCCTGGTCGGCTCCCGCGAGAGGCTCGAGATCCTCCCAGCGCAACGGCTGGTCGGGGGACCATCCATCACGAGTGATATATGCCCGAAAGTAGCTTGGATCATGCGGCACCCACGCATCGAACTCGACAGGATAGGGCCCGGGATTCACCGGAGTGGCGGGCCAGTCCTCACGCACCAGGTTCAGACCAGCATATTTCTCACGCCCCGCGCCGGCCAGTTGGCCGTCCGGAATCAGAGCCTGGTAGGGAGCAAGGCTCCCGGGGTCGTATTCCGGAACAACCCGACTCACCTCGTGCCAGTCGTAAAAGGCCTGGGTTCCGGCCGTGGCAATCGCCGCAGCAGAAACATCACTCCCCGGCGTTTCGGGATTCTCCTGAAAAATACGATACACCCGACTGACGGGATCACTGACAGATCCGTGGGCAGAGGCACAGTCCGTATAGCCTGCCAAGGGGCTGATGGCCAGAAGGGCGAGCGCTTTCAGCCGACATCTCCCCCCCTGCATGGTTCGAGGTAAATCACGGTTGTTCATGGGGGATATTTCCTGATAGCCGGCACACCATAGCATTTTCCCGTAGCAACGCGAACAGGACCTGATCTGACAGGGCCGCCTACCCCAGCAGACCCACTGCGCGCCGGGCCAGCGACTCGATGCCGCTCCAGTCCCCTGCCTCCAGCAGGGTTCTCGGTGCCAACCAGGACCCTCCCACCGCCAGAACGTCGGGGGAAGACGCATAGGACCGCAGATTTCCCTCATTTATCCCTCCCAGCGGAAGATAGCGAAGCCCCAGGTGCCGGTAAGGTGCGGCAATCCCCTCAAGGTATTCCAAGCCTCCCATCCCTTCTGCCGGGAAGAACTTAAGCAGTCTGCAATCAAACTCCAATGCGGTTTCAATGTCACTGGGTGTCGCAATCCCGGGAGCAAAGGGCAGGCCGGCCTCCCGCGAGGCTTCCAGGATCCTTGGATTGGTACCGGGGGCAACGGCAAAAGCCGCTCCAGCATCCATCACCTCGTCCACCTGGGCCTCGGTAACAACCGTGCCGGCACCCACCAGCATGTCCGGCACCTCAGCCACCACCCGTTGCAGGCCGCCCAGTGCCGCTTCCGAGCGCAGGGTGAGTTCCATCGCAGACACGCCTCCGGCCACGAGCGCCCGCGCCAGCGGCACGGCATGCTCCTCCCGCTCGATCATCACCACGGCCGCGAGACGACTTGCCTGAAGGCGTTCGAAAACAGGATGCATGCCCCGCATCATCGCTCCTCTCCCACCAGCGGCAAGGCTCTCTTCTCCCGGGCACTCTGATAAGCGGTATCCACCATCTGCTGCCCGATTCTCGCCATCCCGGGACTGAGCGGCCCCTCCACCGCTCTCCCGGTCTCGAGGCAGTCCAGAAAATATTCCACTGGATTGGATTCCGGGGTCCGCAGGGCTTCGACCTCAAGATCGTATCCCTCCCGGCATGCACGCGTCTGCACCTTGATGACGGAGTCGTAATCGTAGCTGGAAATAGTTCCTTCCGTCCCCTTGAGCACAAATCCACACTTGGGCTGAGGTTGATGCGTCCAGGGGTCACTGAACGTTCCCCAGCGAGTCTCAAACTTCGAGAGTCCGCAATCATAGCGGGCGACCGTGATACTGTGTTCATCCACCTCGAGTCCGCACCCTTCCTCCCAGTCCCACATGGCCATCACTTCGAGCGGTTTTCTGCCGCCGTGAAACCAGGTGCCCAGGGTCGTGCCGTATCCGAGGTAATCAAGCAGGCTGCCACCACCTTCCGCGCGCTTGTAAAACCAGCTGGCGTCCTTCTCGTCCTCGGCGGGCTCTTTCTCGATCTTATCCGCTCCGTGCCACAAGGGACCGCGGTTTCCGTCATAAAAGTGCACTTCGCACAACTCGCCTATCTCCCCGCTGTTCACCAGTCGGTGAGCCATGACGTGACTCGCGACCCACCTCAGAGGCCAGTTTATGGCCAGCGGCTGCCCTGCCCCGGCCATCACCTCGATCATTCGATCCGCCTGCTCAAGATTCGCCGCAAACGGCTTCTCCATGAGAATGGGAACCCCATACTCCGCAACCTTCTCTGTCCACTCCGCATGCCGGGCCGCGGCCGGACACAGGATCACCATGTCCGGGTTGCTCGTTTCGAGGCACTGCCGGTAGTCCGTGAAGACACGCTCCGCCCCAAGGCCGAGGCTCGTCCGCGCCTCTTCCATGCGCTCCGGTTGCTCGTCCGAAACGCCCACGATTTCAGCGTCATCATGTTCCGCAACCATGCGGAGCAGGTCGCCCATGTGAAAGTGGTCAAAATTGATTCCTGCAACCTTCCAGCTCATGCCCCGATCCCAACCACACCTCAGTGGCCCGACTCAAGCTCAACCGTCAGGCGTTCTCCCCCCCGCATCACCCTGCAGCCTTGCTCCAGACGTTCACAGGCAGCCACGAATTCATCGGGATTCTCGGTATTGAACGTGAACATGTCGTAATGACAGGGCACTACCAGCCTGGCGTCCATGGCACGCGCCAGCGCCGCCGCCTCCGTGCCGTTGAGATTGCCCGCCACCCGGCGCTCCGGCTTGTTGCCATTGATCGGAAGGAGCGCCACGTCCGGCGACCCCCTCATCAGCGGGGGGAGGAGCTCGGCATGCCAGAGCGTGTCCCCGCTGTGATACAGCGTAAAGGCCCCGAACCGCACCAGAAAGCCGAGGAACCGGCACCTCCCATCTTCATCCCTCTCAACCTGATTGTGGGCCGCGGCCACCCCCTCGAACTCCCAGGGACCTTCAACCAGCGCTGTGCCGGCATCCAGTCCGACGTAGTCGACCGGGGCGCCCTCAAGCCGCTCCCTGGCAAAAGGGATGTTGGCCTCCGGAAGAAAGAGGGTGATCCCCCCGGAAGCCCGGGCGATGCCGGTCAGGGTTTCGCCATCGAGGTGATCGGTGTGGTTGTGGCTTGAGGTCACATGACGCACAAAATCGAGCCGGGACGGGTCCACGACCAATTCGGTCATGCGCACGTGCGGCTTGTCCGTGTCCGCATACTTCCGTGTCAGCGAGTCCGAGAGGTAGGGGTCAAGGAGGAGGAAGTGGCCGTTCCACTTCAACAGGAAACCGCTCTGCCCCAGCCACCAGAGATGGAAGGCATCGTCCCGGTCTTCAGCCGCTGCCATATCGGCGAGCAGGGCATCGTCCTTCCGCAACGGGGCAATCATCACAGGATTCTACAGTCCCAACTCATCCCGCACCATCTGCACCCCCCCGACCATGTTCAGCAGCTTCTGCTTCGCAGCCCAGCGAGCGGTCTGGCTCAGCCCGCAGTCGGGTGCAAACACGAGTCGCTCAGGGGGCGCGAATTCGAGGCAGGCCTTCACCTTCTCGGCCACCATCTCCGGCGTCTCAATCAGGTAACTCTTCACATCGATGATTCCCACCGCGACATCCATTCGACTGGCCACCTCCCCGATGACTTCCAGTTCCGAAAATTCGCGGTTGGCCATCTCGAGGTGGAGTTCGTCAACTTTCAGGTCGAGAAAATCCGGGAACAGGGGGGAGTAGGAACGATAGCCTACCGGATGGCCCTTGAAGTTTCCGAAGCAGAGGTGGGTGCAGAGCCGCGTCTTGCCCACCACCGGCTCAACCGTCCGGTTGAAGATGTCCACGAACCGCGCGGTGTCCTCCCTGTAGCCGTAGCAACTCATCGAGGGCTCATCGACGCAGATCTCCTCGCACCCGGCTGCCACCAGCGCCTCCAACTCCTTCCGCACCAGGGGCAGCAGCGCCTCCGTAAGCGCAAAACGGTCCGGGTAATGACCACCGGCCAAAAGCCGCCCGCTCATTGTAAACGGCCCGGGCACACTGACCTTCAGGGGTTGCCCTGCCGGAGCAAGCCGCTGCAGACGAACAAACTCCTCGACCGTCCCCAGTCCGCGAGGCGCCGCAAGCTCACCCGTTACCTCGTGCTTCCCTCGCTGGTCGTGGGCGGGCGGCCCCCATTTGCGGGGGGACTCCGCCTCCAGGGCAATTCCCTCCAGGTAGCCGTAAAAGCTGAGATTGAAGTCAAAGCGGCACTGCTCGCCGTCGGTGATGACATCCAATCCCGCCCGTAGCTGGTCCCCGATCGCGGCCGTGGTCGCGTCCTCCTGCATCTCCGCGATATCCGCAGAGCCGAACTCAGCAAGACGGCCGGAACAGGACTCGAGCCAGGCCGGGAAAGGATAACTCCCAACCACGGAAGTTCGCAGCGGTTGCTTCTTCATTGCTGTGAGCCGGTTCCGAGATTCTGGTAAAGCGTGGCCATGCGCCGGGCATGCTCATCATAGGCTGCCTCGAAGAGCTCTGTCGAGCGTTCCCCCCCGACCGTGCAGGCGGCGGCCAGCACCTTGGGAGGCGCGCCCGCCTGCGCCAGGCGCTCGGCAACCTCCGCCTTGATGCAATTGATCAGAATCACGCCCCCGACTGTGGAGAGCGGAGCCACCTTCTCCGCGAGACCCTCCACCTCGATCGCCGCATCCCCCACCGGCGCTCCGGTGTCGATAATGTGCTCGGCAAAGTCGGAAAGTTTCCTTCCGTCTTCCCGCTTTGCCTCGCTGGCTGCGGAATGAGCACTGCTGACCATGGCCACCACGGTAACACCCTTGCGCTGCAGTTCCTCCGCCATTTCCACCGGCACGATATTTGTCCCGCTTGAAGAGATGATCAGGGCCGCGTCTTCCGGGCTGATGTCAAAGTTTCGCAGGATCCGGGCTGCAAAACCACTGACGTTCTCAAGATACATTGCCTGGCGCTGTCCGTTCGCGCCGGTGGTCATGTTGTGGAAGGTCAGCGAAAGTTCCACGATGGGATTCCACCCCGGAAACGATCCATAGCGCGGCCACATTTCCTCCACCATGATCCGACTGTGACCCGACCCGAACAGGTGCACCATCCGGCCCTTGAGGATCGCATCCGCAAAGCAGTCCGCAACCCGTGCAATGACTTCCTTCTGTTCGGCCACCGCCGCGATCACCCCCGCGCCCTGCCGCAAATACTCTTCAGTCGCCTTCATCAATCACTCTCTCTGTTCCGCTGCATCGCAAAGTAGGCCGCTCCGTAAGCTCCCGCCATCGGCCCAAGCGCGGCGCGCCGGATCTCAACCCGTCCGCCTCCCGGGCGCCACTCAAAATGATCCATCCACTTCTTGAGCGGCTTCTCGATCTCATCCCAGGCCTCCGAGATCCCCCCCCCGATGAGGGCAAGCTCCGGATCCAGGATATTCACGAAAGAGGCAAGTGCTGCAGCAAGGGCGCGCATCGACCGGCCCCAGACCTCACATGCGAGCTCCTCGCCTGCCTTGGCCGCGGCCACCAACTCCCGCGTTGATTGGTAGCGGCCTCCCGAACGCTCTCCCACATTATGGTTCCCGATCATGTCCTCCAGCTGTCTCTTATACACATCTCCGAGCCCACGAGACCGTACTAGAT
>CAWWCX010000213.1:0-7250 GCA_963935445.1 uncultured Roseibacillus sp. | reverse complement strand
GCCAAGTTAAGCATCTCCTTTCCCCTTCTGGAACCACAAGCATTGATCCGGACATATCCCATCCACTGTCCAGCAACCCGGGATGGACCTGCAGATGTCCTGCTTCCCCATCCGGGGCATGTCCTTCGGGAAATCAGGAGGGTCAACGCCCTTTCCTCATGATAGAACCCTCATCATGCCATCCCGATTACTCCTCTTCGCTCTTTTCCCCGCGAGTCTCTGCTCCGAACCCTCCTTGGAAGCGGCCCCCGCGGTCCAACTCAGTTTTCAGACCGAGCCGGGGGTCCTTTACCAGCTGCAGAAAAAGAGTGGAGCCGGGTGGACAACCCTCTCGCCCGCTATCAGGGGTAATGGAAAACCATGGGTTAGTCTGCAACCCGCCGGCGACTACCGCCTGCATGCTCCCAGAAACGAATGGGTCCTCGTCTGGGCGGACGAATTCGAAGGCACCGAAATCGACTTCACGAAATGGAGCCGGGAAGAGAACAACTACGGCGGCGGAAACTTTGAACGCCAGGCCTACCGGACGAATCCCAAGTTCAGCTTCGTCAAGGATGGCAAACTGAATATTGCCGTCTACCGCGAGCCTCACACCACCAGCGATGGCAAAACCCAGCCCTACTCTTCCGCCCGTCTCCGTACCCTGAACAGGGGCGACTGGAAATTCGGCCGCTTTGAGATCCGTGCCAAGATGCCGGACGGCCAGGGCATCTGGCCTGCAATCTGGATGATGCCCACCAACTCCCCATACGGCACGTGGGCCGCAAGCGGCGAGATCGACATCGTGGAGTCGCGGGGCAGCAAGGTCCAGGAGACCCTTGGCGCCCTCCATTTCGGCGGAAAGTGGCCCAACAATGTTCACCTGGATCACACGTATACGTTTCCCGGCAGTAACGCGGCCGAAGATTTCCACACCTACGCTCTGGAATGGAACGGTTCCGAGATCTCATGGTTCGTGGACGGGGTGAAATGGAAGACCCGCAAGAACAGCGAATGGCGTTCATCCGCAGCGCCCGACAACCCCTCCGCGCCCTACGACCATCCCTTTCACCTCATTCTGAATGTGGCGGTTGATGGCCGCTTCTTCGAGAAGGAGGACCAGAAGGCCGACCGGCTCCCCGCCAAGGCATTTCCTCAGGTCATGCAGGTCGACTACGTTCGCGTCTACCAATGGAACGAGTGAGCGGAAAGAGCAGCGATGCCTCCCCTCCATCCGTCACCTTGCCTGTCCACCTGTTGCAATTCCGGGAGAATCCCCGACTCGCCGCCCCCTGCCTTGAAGCAAGGACGCACATCAGGGAGCCAAGGCCGCAGAGACTCCCCGGTCATGACATCCCGACTCTGAAATTATTCTCCTGATTTGAGAGCGCTGCCCGTGTATGGGAAAGACATGCATGAACAAAAGGTTGTCCTTGCTGAACTCCGCGAACGCTACTGCAAGGGAGGGTTGGCCGAAGAAGATGCTTCCCAGGATCCTTTTCGCCAGTTCGAACTGTGGCTCAACGAGGCTGTCGCAGCCCGCATCGTCGAACCAAATGCCATGACCCTTGCCACCGCGGATGCGGCGGGCGTGCCATCTGCTCGCACCGTCCTCCTCAAGGGCATGGACAAGGACGGCTTCTGTTTCTTTACCAACTACGGATCACGCAAGGGGCGGGATCTCGAGGCCAATCCCTGCGCCTGTCTCGTCATCCACTGGCGGGAACTGGAGCGGCAGGTCATTGTCCGTGGAACTGTCACTCGCACCAGTGAGGACGAGTCTTTGGCCTACTTCAGCAGCAGGCCACACGAGGCCCGGATCGGAGCCTGGGTCTCGGAACACCAGACGTCCGAGATTCCCGATCGCGCGTATATACAGACACGGGAGGACGAACTGCTCAAGAGATGGCCGGAAGGAACGGAGGTTCCCCTCCCTCCCTTCTGGGGAGGATTTCGGGTCCACCCGGATTTCATCGAGTTCTGGCAGGGACGTCCCAGCCGCCTCCATGACCGCCTGGCCTACACCAGGGAGGGAAAAGCTTGGAGGATCACGAGGCTCAGTCCCTGAGGTTTCCGCTTCGCAATCGTTTTGTCCGAGCCTTTTCCTGACGCAAGAACACCGGCAGCAATTTCTCGCGGATGTGATCGAAGGCGGGATTCAGCCCTTCTGCGCTGTAGACCCGCCCGATTTCCGCCTCTACCGAGGTGGGGTTTCCGGTAGCCCTCAGAAAATCGTTGGAAGTAAAACGAATGAATTTGTCCCCATCAAGAATGCCATCCTCCTCTAGAATCCACTCCCTCACAAATAGTGCGAGGACCGCATCACCCACCCAGGCCTCCTCTCGCTCCCGGGTCAGCTTGTCTTCGTCATGCTTCATCCCCGGGTCAGGTCGACTCGAGACGCCGCTTCTTTTCAAGGCGCTCGCGTAACTCTCGTTCCGATTCATTGTCCCAGTAGGCACTATCCAGCTCAATGAAGACTCCTGCATAGGGAAGAGCCGTGCTGGTCTTGAAGACGAGGACGGTGAACTTGTTGGCGCTGTCCTCGAGCAGGAGGGAAAGCGATCGGAATTCCATCTCGCGCGCGGGATATCCCCGCAGCGCGCGCTCGAGAATCCGCCGGTGCCGCTCAATTCCGGGTGCGCGGTCATTCGGAATCTCCCCCAGTTCACGGGTAAGATAAATCCTGGGGCTCACATTCTGCACCCGCTCCAGCTCGTCCAGAACCTCCGCCAGCACTTCCGGAATCTCATCATCGATGACGATCGTCCGCACGCCGGGCCGACTGTGCACCGGAAAGGCGGCATCACCAATCACGATCCAGTTACGGTAACCCAGCGTCTCCAATTCCTGCTTGATGGCGCGCGTCCAGGGTTTACCGCGTGACGACTCTCTGTAAGCCCTTCCCGCACCCGAACATCCGTTCAAACCAATCGTCGCGAACAGGACGAGCAGGAGAACAATACATGGATACTTGAGCCTCACCGGGCGGCAATCCTAGGCGTTCGCGTCTCCCTGTCAACGGGAGCGCCACCCATTCCTTCCCGGACTCCGGTCCCTACATCAAACGCGCACCGAGGTCCGCGAGCGGACTCCGCTCTCCCTTGCTCAGGGAGACATGAGCTACAAAAGACTGCCCTTTCAGCCGGTTTCGCGTGTAAACCAACCCATTACTGCGGCTATCTACATAAGGATGATCAATCTGGGCAGGATCACCCAGCATGACCAGTTTGCTCCCCCGAGACATCCTCGTCACCACCGTTTTGGCCTCCTGGGGCGTCAGCTGCTGCGCCTCATCCAGGACGAAGTAACGATTGGGAATCGAGCGTCCGCGAATATAGCACAAAGCTTCCACCTCAATGAGCCCCTGCTCCATCAGCTCTTCACAGGGCTTCCCCGCGTCTGACGTCATTTCCGCTCCCTTTCCCTTGCGCCCCTGCTTTCGCCGCGGACCCTTCGAAACCGGGGGAGTGGTAAGAAGGTCAAGGGCATCATAAATGGGCTGAAGCCAGGGGCGCATCTTCTCATCCAGGCTCCCTGGGAGATAGCCCAGCTGGTCTCCCATCGAAACCACCGGCCTGCTCACCGTAAGCCCGTTGTAGCGCCGTCCACACACTTCGTTGAGACCAGCTGCGATCGCCACGAGAGTTTTGCCTGTTCCAGCCTGACCATAGCAGGTCACCAGGGAAATGTCAGGATTGAGCAAGGCATCTATCAGGCACTTCTGGCCCAGGTTGAGCGGCTTGAGACTGTTCCCATCCGGAATGCGCAGGGCGCCTGGAATCGCCAGTCGCACAAACACTCCGTTACTGTCCAGGCGAGCAGGAATAGTCTGCTTCACATTCGCATCCACCTGCAGCAGGGCATACTGGTTCAGCACAACACCCTTACAGCGCCCGTCTTCGACCTTCAACTGGCCGGAGCTTGCAAATCGCTGCAACTCGTCCGCCTCAACATCTATCCGGCGCATCGCGTAGTCGGACACCTCGCGCGGGTCCACCTTGTCGTTGAGGTAGTCTTCGCACTCCAGGCCGGCCGCCCTCGCCTTGAGCTGCATGTTCAGGTCCTTCGTCACCAGAACGGTGGGATTGTCACAATGCGCCTGCACCAGCAGGGTGGCGGCCAGGATGCGATGGTCCACCCGGTCCCGGTCCGGAAAGATTCGATGAAAATGGCGCAGCCGGCCAATACACTTTTCCGTTGTCGCAGGGTCGTAAACTACCAACCGGAGGCTCCCACCCCCCTCGGTTTCAACACCCCGGGTCACACAGGCTCCATCGTCGAACAGCTCCGTCAACGTGCGATGTACACGACGGGCATTCGCTCCGCGCTCCGTCTGCTCATTCTTGAACTGGTCCAACTCCGCCAGAACATCTACCGGTATGCAGAGGTGATTGTCCTTGAACCGCCCAAGACAGCCCGGGTCGTGGAGCAGGACATTGGTATCGAGGACGAAGTTCTTTCCTCCTGGAGTGGGCGCGTGAAGGCCGTACTCCCGGGCCTGCTCCTCGGTCAGAACCCTCTGCACACTCCCTCTCGGCTCCCCCGCAGGGGAAACGACCTTACCCCGTATATCATTGTTCTGGTGAATCATGTTGAGGTTCAATGGATCAAAATGACGCAGACCTCATGCCGACACTCAGGATTGCCGCAAAATCTTTCCTACGAAAACATCCCCCTGGTGCCCGTTTTTGCCCGCAGCCTAATCAAAACCCCCTGAAATTACAGGTTTTCAAGGAATCGGCGAATTCTACCGTGGGACAAAATTGGCACGCAAGGCCGCCCCATCGATCTTGCCAAGAGGGGTCCGCGGAAGTTCATCGACAAAGCTCACTTGTTCCAGCCGTGCGAAACCTGGCCCCCCCTCATTCAGGAGGGTGATGAGAGCATCGACTTCCCCGGCCCCTCGCCCCCGGCGCTCCACGATCGGCTGCAACCGCCACCCCCGGCGCTGGTCCGGAACAAGCAGGATGTATACCTCTCCTCCATCGAGGCCAGAGCGCAATTCATCTTCCAAGGCCTGCACATCCACCAATTCCCCCAGGATCTTGACCCGGCGATCCACCCGCCCGCGCACCGTGAGGCAGCGCCCGTCCAATTCCGCAACATCACCGCTTCTGAACCACCCCTCTTCGTCCCTCCCCTCCTCCCGGCAAAGATTATGGCCATCCCAGCGCAGGTAGAATTCAAAGAGGGCCTCTCCCCGCAACTCAAGACGGTCTTCCGGACCCAGCCTGCACTCCCATTGCGGCATGACCGGAAGCGGCGAGGCACGAAAATCGCTGTTTGCATATTTGAGGTCATCAGTTGCAACCTGCGAGGAAGTCTCTGTCATCCCGTAACTTTGCAGCAGAGGCCATCCGAGATTACACGCAGCCTGCCCCTCCACCTCATCAAGGGCAGAGCCTCCCACGACAACCGCACGCAACGATGGCGGCGCCCCCAGTTTGCAGGCAACCAGATCGTGCACCTGGGCAGGGACCAGAGAGGTCAGCGTCGAACCATGCTCTTCGATTGCTTCCACGAAGCGCCTCGCATTCCATCGGCCTGGAAACCTGCGCAGGTCACACCCGCCGACATAGGCCCGGGCAATGATTCCGAATCCACCTACATGGTAGAACGGGAGCGGCAGGAGGAAGCGGTCGCGGGAGGAAACCGAGAGGTGTTTGTTCACCGCTTCCGCAGACGCCAGCAGGGAAGCCCTTCGCATGAAAACCCACTTGGGAAGACCACTGGAGCCGGAGGTCGCAAAAACCACCCCTTCCTCCCTGTTCAGTTCCCGCTCAATGCACCGGCCCTGTTCCTCAAGGGGAGGAGGCGCAAGCACCCGCCCCTGCCGGGCTTGCCAGAACCCCCTTGTCATCAACTCAGACGCTTCCATGGCAGTTTCTCCAAAAGGTCATCGAACCCGAGCCCGGTTCCTCCGGGCCCCCGAAAGCGTGACTCCGCTCTTCCAAGCCGATCAGAAAACTCAGTTGGCTCGAACAACTCGTGGGTCTGCAGACCGCAGGTCTCGACCCTGCTGCCCCGGGAGACGAGGTGCCCCGCCCACCAGCCTGCAAAACACTGACCCAGCGGATGATCCATATTACTCGTAATCACGAGGCACTGCTCTCCGTCCGGCGCTGGCGGAGGCTCGTGTCGAGCAGGCTTCAGGACCAGGACGTCCGCGCTACCATTCCCTTCCTCTGCCTTTCGGTCGAGGGCAAGAGCAAGACCGGTGACCTGCCTGATTTCCTCCCAGTCACTTCTCTGCCAGGGACAGGGGTCTTCGAGGAAATCAATACACCTCCAGAGACGTTGCGGCATCCGTTTTGCGAAATCAATGGACTCCTCCTTGGTGAGCACCTCATTGAAATCAATACGCCACCTCAGGTGGGGCCACTCGGAAGAGATCCTGTCCATCAGTTGCGTGAGAACCGGGAAATCGCGACCACCCTTTACCTTGATCACAGCAAACCCACGATCAACGGCCTCCTTCACGGCATTCATTGTACATTCCGGAAGCGTCGCATGACTTTCCGGAATCCATTGCGCTACCTGCTCGAACATTGATTGCCCCTTCCCTCGCCAACGCTCATCCATCGAGGCCATTGCAACCGCCTGCCGGGCCATTCCGGAAACGACCTTCCCTTCCCTGACCTCCCCAAGGAGCTGTTCCAGAGGCGGGTCCCCCAGCTCCGGCCAGGGGTGAAGGCAACCGAAGCCTCCACCAATCCTGAGGAGGGCTCCCTCAAATTCCCTGCGCCCGGAAACCGCATTGAGCCGTGCCCTGCTCTTGAGAACATAACGCCACACGTAGACCGCATCTCGCACACCCACAAGCTACCCGTTCCCCGCGAAATCGCACCGCTAAATCGCCACCGCGGCAGCAAAGGCTCCCGCGAACAGAACAAGTTGCAGGGCCGCTCCCGCCAGATATCGGTTGAAGTGCACCCCCGGCGGAGTACGACGCACTCCCTCGGTCGACCAGATTCCCACCACGATCCAGGGCAAGCTGAACGCCGGCAGCCAATGGGCATCGTATTGGAACCCGGCGAATCCCAGGAGAAAGGCCGCCAGAATAAAGATCCTCGTGAGCTGCCAAAGGAACGTGGTTCCAAAGCGAACTGCCAAAGTCCTCTTTCCACTCGCCCGGTCCTCCTCTACGTCCCTCAGATTGTTTATCGCGATCAGGACTGCGCTGAGAAGACCGACCTGCAATCCAAGAACCCCAGCGACCCCGAACCACTCTCCCGTCTGTACAAATACCGTTCCACCGACGGCCACCA
>CAWWCX010000212.1:0-7254 GCA_963935445.1 uncultured Roseibacillus sp. | reverse complement strand
CACCTGGCTTGATGCACTCCCAGAAGAACGTGTGGTTGAAGTGTCCGCCTCCGTTATTGCGCACCGCCCCTCGAATCTCCTCCGGGACCTCTCCAAGGTTCATGACCAGTTCACAGATGGACTTGTCAGCGAGAGCCGTCCCATCAATCGCCGCGTTCAGATTCGTGACGTAGGCGTTGTGATGTTTACTGTGATGGATTTCCATCGTGCGCGCATCGATATGCGGCTCGAGCGCATCGTAGGCATAGCCGAGATCAGGAAGTTCGTGAGCCATGGGTAATAGTGTGTTGACAGGTGTTAATATGTTTGCGTTGCACGCTACCGGGCCTTGCAGATATAAGGGACAATCTGCAATCGCACCCGTAGGAAAGCAGCTTCCTCCTAATCCGCAAGGGCAACTTCATCATGGATCTCGAACCCTGGCTCCCTCAACTGACCGGTCTGACGGGCATCGTCATCGGATCCGTGGTCACCTGGTTCATGTGCCGGAACAGGGCCCAGGCCCTGCGGGCCCGCTCCGAGGAGCGGGCAAAGAGCGCACAAAAATCAATTGCGGACCTGGAGGCTGGCTGCGCCAGCCTTGAAGCCGATGTCCGGCAGCTCCGTCACAGTGAAGCGGCAGCTCTCCGGCGACAGTCCGAGCTCGAGATCATCGCGCAGTCCCAACAGCGCGGGCTCGCCGAAAAACAACAGCTTCTCCGGGATGCAGAACACCGTATCGCACAGAATTTCAAGGCCCTTTCCGTGGAGACCCTGCGCGACACCCAGCGTGAGTTCCTCCACTATGCCCACGCCACCTTCGACAATCAGCAGAAGGAAGCCACCAGTGAGCTGGAACAACGCCGCGTCGCAGTCGAAACGCTCGTCAAGCCCGTGGCCGCAACCCTCAACAAGGTAGAAAACCGCATCGGCGACCTCGAGCGCGCCCGCCGCGAGACGGAAAGCGCCCTCGGTGAGCAGGTCCGCCAGATGGCCCACGCGCAACAGCACCTCCAGCGGGAGACCGCCCAGCTCGTCAAGGCCCTCCGCCAGCCTTCCGGCCGGGGACGCTGGGGAGAGCTCCAGCTGCAGCGCGTCGTCGAGCTCTCCGGGATGCAGAACTACTGCGATTTTTCCGCCCCCCCCGGGACAAGCCCGGGAACCGTGGAAGATCCGCAGCCCCCCAGCCTGGTGGTCAAGCTCCCCAGCAACAGGATTATCGCTGTTGATGCCCACACCTCTCTCGAAGCCTACCTTGCAGCGGTTGAAGCCCCGGATCAGGATACCCAGAAGCGCGAGATGAAACGCCACGCCGACACCGTGGCCCGCCGCCTCAAGGACCTTTCCTCTCCAGAATACGCCGCCCAGTTCAGCAAGAAGCCCGAGTTTACCGTTCTATTCCTGCCCGGGGAGGGCTTCCTCACCGCGGCCCTCGGTGAAGAACCGGAACTTCTCGAGCAGGGAATCCAGCGCGGCATCATCCTCGCCACTCCCAGCACGCTCATCGCGCTCCTCCGCTCGGCCGCCGTCGGCTGGCGCCAGGAAGGAATCGCCGAGCAGGCTCGCACCGTTTCGGCAGCCGGCAAGGAACTCTACGGGCAGGTTCAGAACCTGTCCCGCCAGGTCGTCAAGATCGGGCAGTCCCTCGACGGAACCGTCCGGAACTACAATGCCGCACTTGGGTCCCTCGAGGAGAACGTCCTTCCCGCTACCCGCAGGCTGGGCCGGCTCGGCATTTCCTCCCAGCCCTCCGAGATCCCCTCCGTGATCGGATCCAAGGTCACGGAAGACGTGCACGCCCCGAAGGGTCTCTGATCCCGGGCCGCCGGACAGCTCCGTCCTACAATTCCTTCACGTAGAAGTTCGCGAACTCGAGCGGGTTGCCGTGATTCTGCAGTCCCAGCTTTCCGATGGGATTCACCCCCGGGAGCTGCGCCTCGTGAAGCACGACCTTACCGTTGAGCACCACCGTGAGCCGGTCGCCCTTCACCGTGATGACGAACCGGTTCCAGTCGCCCACCTTGTTGTCGGCCGGCACGCGGGGTGTGAGCGCCGCCCGGATCGGCAGCGGCTGGCGGCCGTCGTTGCGGATGCCGTAGACCTCACCCGAACCCACCGTCCAGTTCCAGAGGTTTACCTGGGTGCGTACCGCCCCCCGGAGGAGAATCCCACTGTCATACTCATCGATCTCCGAGGTCACCCCCTTCTTGTCCGGCCCAGTCTTCTGCAGCCCATTGAGAAGGAGTACCGGCTGATTGCGCTTGCCACTGTGCTTTCCGGTCCAGCGCCAGTCGACCACCGTGGTAAAGTCCTTGTATTCCTTCTCGGTCCAGATGTTTCCGCCCTTGCCATCGTAGTGCAGGATCCAGCCCTCCTTCGGGGTCCAGTGGGCCTTGTTCTTGTCCTGCTCTGCAAAGTTGCTGAGTGTCTTGCCGTCAAAAATCGGCGTGAAGCCCTGGCCCGCCAGGCTGTTGTCCGCCTTGCCGGTCGGCTGGTAGAGAGGGCCGGTCATGTCCTCCCCGGAGGACACCTCCGCAATCCGCATCTTGCGCACCCGGATCACGTCTCCGTGACCCGCAAAACAGATGTGGCCCATGCGCCGCTTCACGCCCTGGTGCTTCGGCTTCTGCTTGCTCAGTTCGTTCAGGTTGGCGTCGGTGATGCAGACTCCATTCAACTCGACCGTGACACGCGGTCCCCGCACCGTGACCCGCTGCTTGTTCCATTCCCCGACCGGGACGAGGTGGCCAACCAGGGAAGGGGCCAGGGAATAGATCGAACCATGGAACTGCCATTCCTTGAGGTTCTTGTACTTCTCGGCGGTATTATCAAGAATCTGCAGCTCCATGCCCGTGTAGGCCGCGTCCCCGCTCCCCGGATAGTGAATCCCGAGGCCGTTGTTGGCACCGGGCGTAAGCTGGAACTCAAACTCGAGGATGTAGTCCGAGTATTGCTTCTCGGTCATCAGGTTCCGGCACTTCTTGGTCGATTCAATCACACCGTCCTTCACCACATAACCGTTCTGCTCGGTCTTCCCGGCAGCGCCAAAGTTGGTGAAATCCTTTCCATTGAAGAGCTCCACCCAGCCGGCGGAGGCAGTAAAGGAGAAGGCAAGGAGACAGGACAGTGAGGTCAGGGCTTTCATGATTGTGTGAGGCTGAGGTTGGAACTTGGAACTTGGAAACTGAAAATGACTAGAGTTCGACCGTCTTCCCGGTCTTGTAGGATTCGTCCGCAGCCGCGACGATCCGCATGGAGTTCAGGGCATCTTCCATGTGATCGGTGAGATCCACGTCCTCCTGAATGGCTCGCAGGAAATACTGCTGCTCCCGGAAGCACAGCTCATCGTGGTCCGGCTCATCGGTCATGTCGATCCAGTCGTCCTCCCGCGCGAACTCCTTGTTGCCGTCCAGATCGCTGTGGTGAATGTGCAGGGACTCGGTCTTGCTGTGGGCATCCACATCCGCGGAAGCTCCCTTGCTGCCCGCCTCCTTGGCCTCGATCGTCACGCACCCCTTCGGTCCCACCACATCCTTCACGAAAAACGCCATTTCACTCATCATGGGTCCCCAGCCGGCCTCATACCATCCGACACTCCCGTCCTCGAAGGCCACCTGCAGATGGCCATAATTGATCTTGTCCTCCGGGATATCGTCGGTGAGCCGGGCCCCCAGTCCCGAAACCCGCACCGGCTTCGACCGCGTCATCTGGCACATCACGTCCACGTAGTGCACGCCACAATCAACGATGGGAGAAATGGAGGAAATCAGGTTGCGGTGCGTTTCCCAGGCCGCTCCGGAGCTCTGCTGGTTCAGGTTCATGCGCATGACCAGGGGCTTGCCCAGGGTCTGCGCAATTTCGATGAATCTGATCCAGCTCGGGTGCACCCGGAGAATGTAGCCGATCACCAGCTTCTTTCCGCTCTCCCTCGCCTTCGCCACGATGCTCTCCGCCTCCGGCACCGTCTCGGCGAGCGGTTTCTCGATAAAGACATGAGCACCCGCCTCAAAGGCCGCCTCCGCATACGGTCCATGGGTGTCCGGGTAGGTTGATATACTCACCGCATCCGGCTTGGTCGCCGCCAGCGCCTCGTGATAATCGCTGAACAGCGCGTGCCCTCCCCCCAGCTCGGCATCGAGTTTTTCCCGCGACTCGGCCGACCGGGTCACGATGCCCACAATCTCGAACTCATCGAGCTTGTGATACGCCCGGGCATGGGAGCTGCCCATGTTGCCGGCACCCACACAGAGAATACGGATCTTGTCACTCATGACGTTGCAGGGACGGTGGCGCGGCCGGACCGGTCAGGTCCATCCGCAACCGGAATGCGGACGACGCTCACACCTTCCAGGGGCCACGCATTTTCTGGTGCACGTACTGGTCCGCCTCGGGCTCGCTGCACTTATGGGTCTTGGGATCGTAGCGGAAACTCTTGTTCGAGCGGTGCGCGATTACCCCGAGGTTTACGATCGAGGCCGAACGGAACCCGTTGCTTTCATTCAGCGCAAACGTCTTGCGCTCCCGAACCGCCTGGTGAAAGTCGGTCACCTGCGGCTCGGGATCCTTCAGCGACTTGAGTTTCTCCTGAAGGCCCTTGATGTCAGACTTGAACCCGCGGGAAATGCTCCCTTCCGAGCCCTTGATGTAAGGCGTATTCTTTTCGCGGTTGTCCCCGTCGAGGATGATCCTCGTGCCATCCGCATACTTGTATTCGATCCGGCGCCAGCGCCCGACCGCGTCGTCGTCCTGCTTGTCCGCGTCGATGAAGACCTCCACCGGACTCTCCTCGTCCTTCCCGAGGATATACTGCACGGGATCGAGATAGTGCTGGCCCATGTCACCGAGCCCTCCGCCATCATAGTCCCAGTAGCCCCGGAAGGACCCGTGGGTCCGATGACGGGTGTAGGGCTTCACCGGGGCGGGCCCGAGCCACATGTTGTAGTCGAAGTGATCGGGAATCTGCTCTTCCGGCTGATTCACCTTCCCCGACCAGCCAAACTTCCAGTTGAATCCCTGGTTGCCACCGACCGTGACCGTCAAGGGCCCGTCACCCAGCAGTCCGTGCATGACGGCCTTCCTGATCGGGGCCGCTGGAGTTCCCATTCCGTAAAAGCCTCCCTGGAAGCGGAACCAGGTGTTGATGCGGAAGATGCGCTTGTGCTTCTGCACCGCCTTCATCATGGCGATACCCTCGCCGATCGTCCGGCTCATCGGCTTCTCACACCAGACATCCTTTCCCTGCTTTGCCGCCTCAATGGCCTGCAGGGCATGCCAATGGGGAGGCGTGCAGATGTGCACGACGTCGATGTCGTCGCGCGCGCACAGCTCGCGGAAGTCGTGATACCCCTTGGGATCGTGACCACGCTTCTTGGCGTCGTTCGTCCGATTCTTCAGGTGATTCTTGTCCACGTCACAAAGCGCAAGGAGCGGGCCGGCCTGCCCCACGTGGGCCCCGGATCCCGAGATGCCTCCACACCCGATAATCCCCCTGGTAATCTGCTCGCTGGGTGGTTTCTTTCCACCCACCCCCAGGACGTGGCTCGGGACAACCTGGATCGTTGCGAGTGCGGCCATGCCCTTCAGGGCTTTTCGGCGGGAAAAGGAACTGGCTAAGGGCGACGGCTCGTTGTTCATAATGGTGGATTTACGATGAAAAAGGGCGGACTCTTGCGCCTCTCCGGCAACATCCGCATTGGCCAAGAATAGAGGATCGCCCCCACGGGTCGAGAGGCAATTCGAGCTACTCAGAGCCCTCTTCCTCCTCGTCCGTGTTGATCTTGTCCCAGAAGCTGACAGCAAAGATCACCAGGATGACGATCGCCAAGATCATGGGAAAC
Source organism: uncultured Roseibacillus sp. (assembly GCA_963935445.1). Lineage (GTDB taxonomy): Bacteria > Verrucomicrobiota > Verrucomicrobiia > Verrucomicrobiales > Akkermansiaceae > Roseibacillus_B. Next base: position 1,438 of record CAWWCX010000212.1, on the reverse strand, counting down.
ATCCAGTAACTCTTCCACTGGGACATACTCGGCTCGATCAGGGATGGATCCAGACCCTCCGGGTAGTCCTTGCCGAACATTCCCTGCAGGGATTCAATCGTCGACTTGGCAGGCGCATCCGCGTTGGCCTCCTTGATGGCGTTAACGAGATCGGCAGACGGAGGAGTCCCCAGAGTGGATTCGCCGGAGCCGACGGTGTTGGGCAGCTTTGCTTCCGTGAAGGGGAAATTTCCGCCGAAGGCAAAACGGAATCCGAAGAACATGCCGAGGCCCTGTGTCAGGAAGACAAGCAGGCTCTGGGCCTGCCCCCGGATTTCCTTCGGCGCCTTCTTGTCCGTGTACATGAACCCCGTGACGAAGAAGAAGTCATAGCAGATCCCGTGCAAGGCGACTCCCAAGAGAAGCATCCAAGCTACCTGGTCGGGGGCGCCGAGGGCGAAGAGTGCGTAGCGCAGGACCCAGCATCCCATTCCAATGAGCAGCATCATTTTGACTCCAAGCTTCCGGAAGAAGAACGGGATCAACAGCATGAAGAAAATCTCGGACATTTGCCCGATGGTCATGAACGAACCCGCTTCCGTGTAGCCCGCAGCCCCGAGGAAATCAGAGGTCTGGCCATAGTAATAGGCGAGAGGGACGCAGAGAAGCATCGAGCAGATTGCAAAGACTGCGAATGGCGGGTGCCTGAAGAGCTTGAATGCGTCCAGCATGAGGAGAGAGCGCAGATTGACAGGTTGCCCCTTTGCCGGAGCAGGGGTGTGAGGCAGGGTAAACGACATTGCGCCCAGCAGGACGGAGGATCCCGCGGCAAGCCAGAAAATGTTCAGGGAGTCGGACCATCCTGCGAATCCGAGGCCCAGTCCAGCTGCGATCCAGCCGATCGTCCCCCATACGCGGATCATGGGAAACTTGTTCCGGGGGAGGTTGTGGAAGGTAATGGTATTGGCCAATCCCAGGGTCGGCATGTAGCAACACATGTAGGCGATCATCAGTTTAACGATCAAGGGGCCCTGGGCGGCCCCCTCGGGAGCCAGCAGGGCGATCCATGCCATCAATGCGCCACCGATCAATAGCAGGACGCCCATGACTTTCTCAGAGGGGAAGAAGCGATCGGCGATCAATCCCAGAAAGAGAGGAGCGAAGATGGCCCCGATTGGGGCGCTCTCGAAAGCACCACCGATGAAATCACCGAGACCGTTCGTAATGAAGGCCAGCTTGAGCGTCGCGAACCATGCTCCCCACGCAAAGAGGAGGAGGAACATCATGATGGAGAGCTTGATCGTATTCGCGGAGCGGGAATCGGACATCGGGTTTAATCGGTTTGTGGGCAGGCCATTTCAGGGGCTGGCTCACGTTCCGGCAAGACCTGAATCCATTCCGCTTCGCGTTCCAAGGGCTGTCTCTTATACACATCTGACGCTGCCGACGATATGCAGTG
>CAWWCX010000211.1:0-7258 GCA_963935445.1 uncultured Roseibacillus sp. | reverse complement strand
ACACTGCATATCGTCGGCAGCGTCAGATGTGTATAAGAGACAGCTGCAGCGCCCGGAACACCCCCCACTCCCCCGGTTACTGCTGGAGCCCCATCAGACCGCCCGGAGGACCAGCTGTCCGAACCCGAGAAAAAAGACGCTATCCTGGCTATGGGTGACAAGATTGACGACCTCCTGATCAGGATGGATGATGGGCAAACTCTGGAGGAGGCAGCGGCCGAACTAGGGCTGGAGGTGAAATCCACCGGATTAGTCGAAAAAGACAAACTGCCCGGGGAATTCAGCAGCACCTTCCGGAATGCCCCCGGCACGGCGACCGATGCTGTCTTCCAAGCCGCAGAAGGGACCTCCAAGGTCCACGGGCTCGGGACGGACCAATGGATCTACTTTCAAGTTGAGGAGGTCGTAGAGCGCTCCGAGCTGAGTTTTGAGGAAGCCCGCGATCAGGTGAAGGAAGCCCTCATCAAGGAGCTCGCAATGGAAGCGATGAAGGCCGAAGCCGAGGAAAAACGTCAGTCCATTAACGAAGCCATGGGCGATGCCAGCAAGAGCTTTGAAGATAGCGCCAAGGAACTCGAACTTGAGCCAACTTCCCGGGTCGGAGCCACGGGAACAGGCCGGGTGGGCGGCCTCCGCCGGGAATACGAAGTGGCCTCCAAGGTGAACCCCGGCCAGCTCTCGGAAGTCATCACCGACGATAACGAAGCCTTTGGACCAACCAGATCGTTCTTTGTTTATGTCGAGAAACGCGAAGTCTACGAAAACCCGTCCATCGATACCGTGATCGATATTCAGCTCGAACAGCGGGCCGGCTTCAACCGGCGGGTGGTGGTCGCAAACTGGTTCTCCCAGCAACGAGCGATCGCCAACTTCGAGAGCTACCGCAGCCGCTAGCCGACAGGAAAGACCCCCACCCATGGTAGATCCAGGCTCCGAGTCCACGGAGTGCCTCGCGGCCTATGACGACGGAAATGGCGCCTTCGCGACCGGAGAGTTCAGCGATGCTGTGGCCGCTTTCCGGCGGTGTGTGGACATCGATCCCGGGTTTTTTGATGGCTGGCACGCATTAGGCATGGCTCTCCTGAAGACCGGCCAGGTGAAAGAGGCCATCGGGTGCGGGCTTCAGGCAACCACCCTGAGACCCAATGATCTCCTCGCCTGGACGGCGCTTTCCCAGATGTATGTCCAGGATGGCCAGATCGCCCAGGCCGAAGATGCCAAGGGACGGGCCCGCATCCTTTCTCTTGGGGGCAAGATCGTGAAGGAGCCGGAGTAAGGCCCTGCAGGAACACGGAACCCGTTATCGACTTCCGATCCCTCTCATCTCTGGTATTCCCGCCTGACAACGAACCTGAATCAACCCGCATATTCCCTTGCCCAGATACTTCATCACGACCGCCATCGACTACCCCAATGGCCTGCCTCATATCGGCCACGCCTACGAAAAAGTCCTGGCCGATGTCATTGCCCGCTACCGCCGGCTGCGGGGCGACGAGGTGTATTTCCTGACTGGTGTTGACCAGCACGGGCAGAAGATGCAGCAAACCGCCGACCGGGAGGAGGTCAATGTTGCCACCCTCGCCCAGCGCAACACCCGGAAATTCCTTTCACTCTGGGAAAAACTGGGCGTTCACTTCGACGGATGGGCCGCGACCACCGACGAACGGCACAAGGCCTGTGTGCAGAAGATCCTGACCACTCTTCATGACGAGGGGCAGCTCTACAAGAAAGCCTACCGGGGATTCTACTCGGTCCGGCAGGAGCAATACCTCACTGAGAAGGACCGGAACGAAAACGGCGAATTCGGAAGTGAATGGGGCGAGGTCATCGAACTCGAGGAGGAGAACTGGTATTTCAAACTCTCCGAACATGCCGAATGGCTCAAGGAAGTCGTCACCTCGGGGGAGCTTGGAATCGTGCCTGACTTCCGCCGGGCCGAGGTCCTCAATGCCATTGAGCGTGCAGGAGAAACCGACCTCTGCATCTCGCGCCCCAAGGAGCGACTCCACTGGGGGATCGAGATTCCCTTCGACCCGGACTTCGTGACCTATGTCTGGTTCGATGCCCTCATCAACTACATTTCCTTCGCTGGCTACCGCGCGGATCAAGAGCGAAACGATCTTCCGGACTTCAACACGCTCTGGCCAGCGAATGCCCATGTGATCGGCAAGGATATTCTTGTTCCCGCACACTCCATCTACTGGCCGTGCATGCTCCGGGCCATGGGCTTCCGCAACGAGGAGATGCCAACTCTGCTCGTGCATGGGTGGTGGAACATCCGGGGCGACAAGATGTCCAAATCACAGGGTACGGTAATCGACCCGAGCATTCTCGCCGACCAGTATAGCGTGGAGGCGGTGCGGTATTACCTCGTCCGCGATATTGTCACCGGCAAGGACAGCAACTTCGACCTCGAACGCCTGATTACCCTTTTCAATTCTGAACTGGCTAACGACCTCGGCAATCTCCTGAACCGCTCCCTCAACATGACCAAGCGTTTTGTGGGCGGCGAGCTCACCCCCGGGGAATACGATGATGAGGCCTGCAGTGCCCTGCGCACCTCCCTCGCCACCTCCACGGCAAACTATCTTGCAGCGATGGACGAGCATGACGTGCCAGGGGCCCTCAAGGCGCTCAACGAGCACGTGGTCCACTGCAACCAGTTCATCGAGAAGAACCCGCCCTTTGAATTGCGCAAGGACGAGAGTCAGGCACCGCGAGTATCAGCCATTCTTGTCCACCTCTGTGAATCCTGCACTCATCTGGCGGTGCTTCTCTCCCCGGTACTCCCCGAGGCGGCGACCAAGATCCTCTCCCAGCTCCGCGCCGGGGAACTGGCGCCGCGCACCTGCGACGAACTGAAGTGGGGACTGCTCCCGGCCGGTCACCGGATTGGCAAGGCCAAGCCGGTCTTTCCCCGCATCGTTCGCGAGCAAGACGAGTAGCATCCGGGCCTGTCCGCCGCACGGCCGGCTGCTATCTTCCGCTCAGACTGTTGATGGTCTGGAAGATCGCGGTGATCATGAGGTAGGCCATGGTTCCAATCAGGAGGGCCATGATAATAAGCACCGCCGGCATGATCAGCGCCATGATCCTCTGAAGGGCTCCATTGAGTTCCTTGTCGTAACGCACCGCGGCCCGCCGAAGGGCCTGGTCGATCTTACCTGTCTGCTCTCCGACCGAGACCATGTCCACAAGGAGTGAGGGGAAGATCCCAGCGCGCACCATCGATTTCGACAATGCCCTGCCGTCCCCCACCATCTCAATCATGCCATCCAGGCTCGCCCGCAGATGAATATTCTGGGTTGCATCCTTGGTAAGCTGGAGCGCTCGCAGGAGCGGGAGACCGTTTCCGACCAGGTTGGCCATCGTCTCGAGAAACTGCACAAAGAAGCGGTGCTCGACCACCCGACCATAGAGCGGCAATCGTAGCTTGATGCGGTCCCACGCCGGCTTGTTGGCCTCGGCATCCTTCCAGGCCTTGAAAAGCACGCCCCCAGCCGCGACCAGGAGCACCATGACCAGCCAGTAAGCCGACACGAAATCACTGACGCTGATGAGAATCCTGGCCCCGAGCGGCATCTCGGCCCCGGGTGTGCTTTCCAGAAGCGCGGTCAACTGCGGGATCAGCTTGGTAACGAAAATGATGGAGACCAGGATGCCCGACACCATCAGGAAGGCCGGGTAAATCAGGGCAAGAGTGACCCGACCCTGCAGCTCCTGCAGGGTTTTCAGGTAGTGCGCCTGGCGTTGCAGGATTGTATCGAGGGCTCCACTGGCCTCCCCGGCCGCTGCGAGCGAACAGTAGAGCGGCCCAAAACTCGGGCTTACCCGGGCAAGGGCATTCGAGAAACTGTTACCATCCCTCACAATCTGGCGCAGCTTGACTGACACGACCTTCAGGTTCCCCAGTTCCTGGCGCCCTTCCATCGCCCGCAGGGCTGGCTCGAGCTGCAAGCCGGCCGCCAGCATGTCGCTCAGTTCCTCGGTGAAAAGAACCACCTCGGCACGTTTCAACTTGATCGGTCCTTCGGGAATATCCTCCTCGGCCGGGACTTTCCGCGCAGAAGCCGCCCTGACGGGAACCTTCCCCCCCGCAGCGGGCTTCGAGGACTTGGCTTCCTTGGGCTTGCTCTCTCCGGTATCAATCACCTTCACCGGCTGCAATCCCTGCTTATCCAGCTTCCGCAGCGCCTCCCGTCGGTCACTCGCTTCAATCTCCCCGCTGGTGACCGCACCTGCCCGGAGGGCCTTGTATGCAAAAACTGCCATCGTGAATCAATCCTCGCTGCCTTACTCCTCGGAACCACCCAGGTCGGAACTTGTGACCGAGATGACCTCTTCGATCGTCGTCTCCCCCTGCATTACCTTCGACCAGCCGTATTCACGCATTGGCTGATAGCCTTCCTTGATCGCAAGGGCCTTCACCTCGCTGGCTTGCGCACCATGCGCAACGAGATCCTGCATGGGCGTGGTCAGCAGGACAATCTCGTAGATGGCGAGTCGCCCGGAAAAGCCGGTGTTACGGCAGTGGTCACACCCCACGGCCTCGTAAGCGGTTCCGGGCATATCTAACGGGATGCCGAGCTCCTCTTTCTCCGAATCGCTCAGGGCAATTGGTCTCCGACAACTCGGACACAGGCGCCGGACCAGACGCTGGGCCAGAAAGGCCCGCACCGCCGCGGACAGCAGGAAGGGTTCCACTCCCATGTCGGTGAGGCGCCCGATTCCCCCGAGGGCGTCGTTGGTATGAAGAGTGCTGAAGACCAGATGGCCCGTGAGGGAGGCTCGAATGGCGATTTCCGCGGTTTCCAGGTCCCGGATCTCCCCGATCATGACAATGTCCGGATCAGCCCGCAGGATCGAGCGCAGACCGCTCGCAAAGGTGAGACCGATCTCTGACTTCACCGCAATCTGCATCACTCCGTCGAGTTTGTTCTCCACAGGGTCCTCGATAGTGACGATCCGGGACTCCGGGGCGTTCACCTCGGAGAGGAACGAATAGAGACTGGTGGACTTTCCAGATCCGGTCGGCCCGGTAATCAGGATGATTCCATTGGAGAGCGTCAGGAGGCGCTGGATCTTATCATTCACATCCTCCTCCAGTGACAACATCTCCACGTTGAAGCGTTGCTGGTTGAGCAGACGGAGACTGACACTCTCCCCCTCGACCGTAGGCACGGTCGCGACCCGGACATCAATGCCGGCCCCCTCGAAGGACAGGTTGATCCTTCCGTCCTGCGGGAGGCGGCGTTCTGCGATATCAAGCCGGGACATGATCTTGAGGCGCGCGATCACGGAGCTCTGCAATGCCTTGATATTCTCCGGCACCGCGATATCGATGAGCACGCCGTCGACCCGGTATCTGATTCGCAGATTTTCTGCCAGGGGCTCGACATGAATATCGGTGGCACGCTGCTCAAGCGCTTCCCTGATGATCTGATTCACGAACTTGACGACACTGGCCTCTTCGTCCTCGTCCTCGTCGATGACACTCGCTTCATCCTTCTGCTCAAGATTATCATAGTCGAGATCCCGTCCCTCGAGGATCTGTTCGAAGGTGTCAGCACCCACACCATACAGCCGCCGCAAGCCGTCATGCACCCGGCGGCGGGAGGCCATTCGCCAGGTAATGGGGGCCTCCACGGCCTGGACCGCAGCCTGGCGGGCGGCGAGGTTGAACGGATCATAGGTTGCGATGACGAGTCGCAACGTTCCGTGCTCCGCACTTCCCTCGAACTCAACCGGCAGAATACGATGACGCAGGGCAACCTGTGGACCGCAGGTCTGTCGCAGTGGGAGGGGCTCCAGAGGGGGAGGGATCTCATCCAGCCACGGCAACCCCAGAGACTCCGAGAGGGTCCGCATGTAGGGCTCCTCGTCGACCATCTCGGCATCCAGGATATCATCCAAGGGGCTCCTCTGCCCCGCAGCGGCAGCATCAATCACCTCGGAAAGCCCGTCTATGTCCGGGCACCCGGTGTTTCGAGCGGGAGCGATCAGCAATTCTGTCATATCAGTAATTCTGGAGGAATAATGCCGCCGCTCTCTGGGTCTGTCACCACTTCCGGATCATCCAGCGTAGCAGCGCACAGGCAGCGGGGAGATTTCTTCGCTTTCTTCGTGCGGAATCCTGAGGGGAATTCCGCAGAAATCCAGCCCCGGAAAGACCATTTTCTGCGACTGCCTAGTCTTCCTGGTCTGCCAGATAACGCTCCGCCTCCAAGGCAGCCGCACACCCTTGCCCTGCAGCTGTAATCGCCTGGCGGTAATAGTGATCCGCTACGTCACCGGCGGCATAAAGCCCCGGCGTCTTGGTGGCGGTTTTCCCCGGAAGCTGCACGATGTACCCGTTTTCATCGAGATCAGCGAGACCGTTGAGGAACCCACTGTTGGGAATATGCCCGATCGCAATGAAGACCCCCTTCACCTCGAGGGATCCTTCCTCCCCGGTTACCCGGTTCCGCATGCTCACCGACTGCATCTTTCCGTCCTCCCCGGGATGATACGCCGTCAATTCGGTATTCCAGACCGGCTCTATCTTTTCGTTAGCGAGAGCCCGCTCGGCCATGATCTTCGACGCTCGGAGCTCGTCACGGCGGTGAACCAGGTAAACCTTTGTTGCGAACCGGGTCAGGAAAGTCGCTTCCTCACAGGCAGAGTCCCCTCCTCCAATCACGGCTACCGGCATGTCGCGGTAGAAAGCCCCGTCACATGTTGCACAGGTGGTCAACCCGTTCTTCCCGTTCTCCTCGTCAGGCAGCCCCAGGAGTCGGGGACGGGCCCCGGTGGCCACGATCACGGTCCGCGATTCCAGTTGCTCCTCTCCACAGTGGACGACAAAGGTCCCGTCTCCGGCGCGTTCCACCCTGTCGACCGTCTTGTAGTCTATCTGGGCACCAAACCTTTCGGCCTGCTGCTGCATGCTGAACATGAGGGTGGGTCCGTCCACTCCCTCTGGAAATCCCGGATAGTTTTCCACCTCGCTCGTGGTCGTGAGCTGACCGCCGATCTGTTCCCCGGCCAGCACGCGGGGCGCCAGGTTGGCTCGCGCGGTATAGATGGCGGCGGTCCATCCCGCACAGCCGGTCCCAATGATGATTACGTTCTCCATGTAGATTCGCTTTTGGTAATTTTGAAGATTCTCGGGCAGGACTTTGTTCCCTACGGGCTCTCTTAACCAATCAGAAATCCACGAATCCCGTCTATTGGCCCCTTTTTGCCTTTTCGGCGGCCAGCCCCGCCTGATCCTCCTGCC
>CAWWCX010000210.1:0-7263 GCA_963935445.1 uncultured Roseibacillus sp. | reverse complement strand
GCTCGAACGAAGAAACGGATCGATGATAATGCGGTATCCCTCAATCGAGAAAAACGGGAAACTGAGCTGTCGGAGTCGGAGACACGTCGGAAAACTCGCAACGAGGAGCGGCGGAAGCGCTTCGCTGAGATGGAGAAGGCTGACAAGCAACGCTTCAAGTTCTTCCGGTTGACTCTTGATGACCTGAATTCCGAAAAGCTATCTGAAGTCGACCGTGAGAAGGATGCAGAGGCGTTCATGCGGCGGGCGACCAACAAGGAAGAGGCCCTGGATGACACGCCTCTCTGGCCGAGTGGCCTTGATCCAGTCAAGCGGGAGACTCTGGCAATCATTGGTGATCTCGTCGAACAGAGCGACAAGGCCCGGACGGCTGGCATCCTCCCGGCCGAGCGGTAAAACGCCCCGGACCTCTGTAAGCATGGTGGAGATCGGCGCCAACTTGCGTGCCGTAAAGCAGCGCGTAGCCCGTGCAGCCGAGCGTTCCCGGCGCGACTGCTCTGAAGTTGAACTGCTGGTGGTGACCAAAACCTGGTCCCCCTCCGTGATCACGGAAGTTCTTGAGGAGGGGCATACCCTGCTGGGAGAAAACAAATTGCAGGAGGCGGAGAAAAAAATCGCCCAGCTTCCAGACGGCCTGCGGTGGCATTTTATCGGTCACCTGCAGCGCAACAAGGCCCGCAAGGCGCTTGCCCTGTTTGATTCGATTCATAGCGTTGACTCTGTTCGCCTCGCTCGTCATCTCGATCGGGTTGCGGGGGAACTGAACAGGAAGACGTCAATCTTCCTCCAGGTCAATGCCGCCGGTGAAGAGAGCAAAAGCGGGTTTGCGGTGGGAGAGCTGGCCGAGGCTCTTCCTGACCTGGCCGGATTGAGCAACCTGGAGGTGGCAGGACTGATGTCGATTCCTCCGGTGGTTGCCCAGCCCGAGGCGGCCCGGTCGTCTTTTCGGGCATTACGGGCCCTCCGGGATGATCTTCAGCAAGGCACCGGGATGTCCCTGCCCGGGTTGAGCATGGGAATGAGTCACGACTTCGAGGTTGCCATTGAAGAGGGCGCGACCATCGTTCGGGTAGGCTCTTCGATCTTCGGCCCCCGCAGGAGAGCAGCCGCTCCGGAATAGATTCATGCTGGCAATCGAGAACATCGTCGTTGTTGGAAACGAGCTGGCCATAGCGTGGGGCGATGGGGAAGAGAGCTATCTGGATATGGAGCTCCTGCGCCGAAGTTGTCCCTGCGCCAGCTGCCAGGGAGAACCTGATGCCACCGGTCGCGTCATCAAGCCGAAGGTAACCTACAACGAGCGGAGTTTCTTGTTGATCCGCTATCAGCTGGTTGGAGGATATGCCCTGCAGCTCCATTTTGCGGACGGGCATGGGACAGGAATCTACTCCTATCGCTATTTGCGTCAGCTGGGAGGGCACGGTGAATCGGGGGATAGCCCGTAACGAGCCACAGGAAGGGCCGCGGCATACACGCCCTCCTGTGCTGTGAATGCCAGAAAAGAGTGTCAGGGAGGGATGCTCTGCCGGCTGAAGACCGGATTGTGGTGCCAGTCACTGCCAGCCCACCATGGTCTGGCTTCCTAGATGATTCCCTCCCGCAGCGCTTTCGCCACCGCCCCGGTGTTGGTGTTGACGTGGAGCTTGTCGTAAACCCGGCGCAGGTGAGTGGAGACCGTGTTGACGCTTATGCTCAGTGCGTCTGCAATTTCCTTCTTGAGCAGACCCTCGGCAAGAAGGCGCAGGATTTCCTGTTCCCGGGCGGTAAGACCATAATCACCCTTGGCACCGGGCATGAGCTCAGAATTTGCGAAGGCATCGAGCACTTTTTTGGCGACCTGGGGAGTCATGGGAGCTCCTCCACCCATGACCTGGCGAATGGCCTCCCCAATCTTATCGGTACCGGAGGCTTTCAAGACGTAGCCCGAGGCACCGGCGCAGACTGCCCGGAAAATTTTATCTGCATCATCAAACACGGTCAGGATGATGACCCGGGTGTCAGGGACAACCTCCTTGAGCTTGCCAAGGGCTACGATTCCATCGATTCCGGGGAGTTGGACATCGAGCAGGATCACATCCGGTGCAGGATGACTCTGGAGGGCCGCAAAAGTGCTTTCGGCGGACTCGAAGCTACCGTTGCAAACCATCTCATCCAGGCCATTGATGACGCGCTGTACGTTGCGACGGAAGACTTCATTGTCCTCGACCAGCCAGACCCGGATTTTTTCGGCGTTTGATTCAGTCATTGGTTCTTTCGGTTGAGCGGCGCGGAGAACCTTACGGTAGTCCCTTCCCGCCGCACACTTTCGATTTTGTATTCTCCATTCACCCTTTCGGCCCGACGGCGGAAATTCTCCAGTCCGTGACCTGATATGTCTACTTCATCCGGCTCAAATCCACTTCCGTTGTCAGCAACTACAAAGGTAACCCGATTGTGTGTCACCTCAAAAAGCACGTCGACGTTGGTGGCCTGGGCGTGCTTCCGCACGTTGTTGAGGGCTTCCTTGAAGGCGAAGAAGAAGTGGCGACGGGCCTGCAGGTCGATGGGCCGGCTTTTGAAGGAAGGAGGATCAGCCGAGATGGAAGTATCGAGGTGCCCCACGATCAAGCCTACTGATTCCCGCATTTTCATGAAGAGATCCCTCGTGGTGGCGTTGCCGACGTGAATCAGCCATACGATGTCACGCATGGCATCGGAAGTGTGTTCGGCGGTCTCCTTGATCTCCCTGAAATCGTCCCGGATTTCTCCACTGGCCTCCCCATTGTTGCTTCCCACCTCACTGATCAGGACGATGCCCGCCAGATTGCTTCCGATATCATCGTGGAGGTCGCGGGCGATTTGCTCGCGCAGTCTTTCAGCATCCCGGCGGCGCACCGAACGCTGTCGAAAAATCATCCAGAACCACCCGAAGAGCGCCACACCGCCGATTGTTCCGGCCCCGGCTGTCACACTGGCGGAGGCAAACTCGATATCCTCTTCGCGCTCCAGGAGTAACTCGGCCCGCTCTCGTTCGAGTTCCCCGCGTTCAATGATGAGGTCGACAAACTCGGGAATTTCAATGAGGCGGTTGGAGCTCGAGTAGCCATCGACCAGATACTTGGGAGCCCAGCGCTCGGAATCAGGCCGTGTGGTCTGGTCACTCACCCGGACGTTTTTCCAGAGGGCAACATTCTCCCCATCCATGTAGGCCTGCACTTCCGCGAGGGCGAGGCTGTGGAGGTTACCTCGCGCGAAGAGAGCGCTGGAAATAATCCGCAGGTAGCGGGCGGTTTCGCGATTGCAGCTTCGGACAAAGCTCGCGTTCCACGGATAGCCCAGCGGGTGCCGGGCCTGACTCGACCGCCAGACGGTGGTCTCAAAATCCGGGTCGTTGGAGAGCTCCACGGCAAATCTTCCGGGGAATCCCCGTCCGCCCACCACTTCGGGATCTTCGGAAGACGTCGGGATGATGCGAACCTCATCGATGGGAAGGCGTTCACCCAGGTCGATCACGACCCATTTGGGAAGCGATCCGTTGTCGGATGGGGCACTGAGGAACCCGTTGGTAGGGCTGGGGTCCGTCGTGTGGGGTATTCCCAAACGGGTAATGTTGTCATTCACCCGCCGTGAGGACCAGTTGGGGAAAAGCTCCTGCTCGCTGGTGGAGGACCGGGGTTTGTTGGCACCTATATTGTAATTGCCCGAAAGAATCATGACTTCCTCCATGGCCCAGATGAACCCATCCTTGGCCGGGACATGCTTGGTGGAGGTAATTCTCACAAAGCGCCCTTGCCCTTGAACTCCCCCCGCTGGAATCTTGACGGGGTAGCGTCCCGGATTCTGGAAGTCCTGCGTGGTGTATTCTGCGAGAGGTTGGAAGTTGCTGTCCGGATATTCTGAAAGATCGATCCTGAATCGGAGCGGAAAGCCGTAGCCCTCGCCCTTCGCTCCAAGGGTGGGCAGATGGACAGGGACCAGAATGATCGCATCGATCGGGTGGGATGCGCCGAGGTCAATCTGGAGGTGATGCGCCTCTTCCTGCTCAGTAATGGTTTCGCTGTGGAAGCCGAAGCGGGAACCGCGTGGGCCATTGTAGAGCTCAGGGAGAGAAAGAAGTTCGCGTTCAATCCGGGCAAGGCGCTTGTCGGCCCGGCGGACGGCGGGGTTTACCATGCGAGCGATGCGGTCTCCAAAGGACTGGGACTCGGGCTCCACGCCGGAGGCGTGCGGCAGTGGCAGCACGGCAGTCAGGGCAAGGAGCGAAAGGCGGAGCATCTGGAGAGAACGTAGACAGTTCGTGCCCAAAATCACGAGGGAACGTTTTGCGATGGAGAGGCGTTTCTATTGCGAATCATCCTAACCATATGAAGATCTGTCACTTGAGAGGAGTTAAGGAGATATGAAATGTCAATAGCTCCTTAGGGCCCTCCAATTTGTAATGGCATTTTCTTGAACGATACGAGCTAATACGAACGTATTAACCTGAGCTTGAAGTTTGGAGTGATGCAAAACCCATGCCTCCAGATCCTGATTGGTCTTTTTCTCACAGCGGGAGGAAGCCTGTGGGCGGCCTCTCCGAGGCCGGAGGTTCCTGATCTTACCGAGGGTGGAAGGAGTGATGCGAAGCATGATTGGAATCTGGGGCCCACTGGTGCCCGTGGCTGGATCTGGGGATGGAATCTGGAAACGACCGACAGTCGCCAGATCCTGATCACCTCGGTTGCGGCCGGTTCGCCCGCGGACGGAATTCTCCAGGAGGGTGATGTGATTCTTGGAGTGGATGGTGAACAGTTTTCAGGTGATGCCCGCAAGTCTTTCGGGGCGGCGGTGGGGGCCGCCGAGACGGTGCAGCAAGGCGGCAAGCTGAGTGTCCTGCGCTGGCGTGAGGGCAAGACCGACTCGGTGACCATTCAGCTCCGCATCCTGGGCAGTTATCACGATCGCTCCCCGTGGGATTGCGAGAAGTCAGCCAAGATCATCGATGCCGGATGTGCGCACATCGTGAATAATCTGAAGGAGGGAATCGACGGAAAGGTCAATGTTCTCGCCCTCCTGGCCTCGGGCAATGAGGAATACATGCCAATTGTGCGGGACTATGCCCGCCGCCTCGGCCCAACCGATCTCCGCCTTGACATGTCACCGGCTTCCGGGATGGCCTCCTGGCATTGGGGCTATACCAACCTTCTCCTCACGGAATATTTCCTGGCGACGGGTGATCGTGAAGTGCTTCCCGCCATTCGAGAGTACACCGTGCGGCTCGCGCAGGGACAGAGTGGCGTAGGGACCTGGGGGCATACCATGGCATGGCCGCAGTGGAACGATGGAAAAACACACGGACGCCTGGGGGGGTATGGTGCGCTCAACCAGGCGGGATTGGTTTGCCATCTCTCGCTTGTGCTGGGCAAAAAGTGTGGGGTGGAGCATCCGGTGGTGGACCAGGCTATTGAGAGGGGTAATGCATTCTTCGGGTTTTACATTGGAAAGGGTTCCATTCCCTATGGAGACCATCCTCCCAATGCCAGTTTTCACGACGATAACGGGAAGAACTCGATAGCAGCACTCCTCTTCGACCTCCAGGATCACGAGGCAGGGGCCAGATTCTTTTCCCGGATGACGGTGGCCTCCTACGGTGAACGCGAGCGAGGTCATACGGGCAATTATTTCAGTTATCTATGGGGTGCCCTGGGTGCGATGAGAGCTGGTCCGGAGGCAGTCTCATCCTATCTCAAGGAGCAACGCTGGTTCTTCGACCTGAACCGGGGTCACGACGGAAAGTTTCCCTATCAGGGTGGCGCGGGCAGCTCGGGCGCTGAGCACAAGTATTCCAGATGGGATTGCACGGGAGCCTTTTTGCTCTCTTATCTTCTCCCGGAAGGGAGGCTCCATATGACCGGGCGCGGGGTGAAGCCGGGCAACGTTCTCAGTGGAGTTGAACTCCGGGAAACGCTTGCGGCCGGCCGGGGGTTCAGCTCGTGGGACAGTGGGTGCGCGCCGTATCAGTCTCTCTCGAGCGCGGAATTGCTCCGGGCCTTGGAGAGCTGGTCACCGGCTGTGCGCCAGCGCGCGGCGAAGATACTTGCGGAGCATGAAGACTTGCCAGTTGAAGTCCTGATCGATCGGCTCGATGCGGTGGGATTCGAGATGCGCTATGGAGCGTGTCAGGCCTTAATTGCTCTTGGGAAGAAGGGAGCAGCGGCAGTCGACGAACTCCGTGAGCTTCTCTGGAGTGATGACCTCTGGTTGCGGGTGCAGGCTGCGCAGGCTCTCACTGCGATTGGCGCCCCGGTGATGGAGGTGGTGCCCGATTTTCTCAAGCTTATCGAGCGCAATGACGAGACCGACCCAGCTGAAATGACTCAGCGCTACCTGGCCTTCTGCCTCTTCTGCCGGGGAGGAGTGCTCGGGATCGAGGGGCTTCTGGCGCGATCGGTGGAAGGAGCCGATCTAGGCGACCTGCGACCTGCGGTGGAGCGCTTGCTGCAGAATCCGGATGCCCGTGCTCGAGGAGTCGTGGGCTCGCTGTATGAACAGCTCAGTTTTGAGGAGGTGCAACCCTTTCTGCCGGCGGTTCACCGGGCGATTGTAGAGCCTGCTCCCAGCGGGGTCATGTTCGCGGACGGTATTCGATTGCGGGGATTGGAGCTCCTTGCCAATCACCGTGTTGCGGAGGGCATGTCCCTGTGCTTGGAGAGCATGGACCTTGACCGCTGGGGCAAGCGCCACCGGGTCATGCGCTGCCTCAGGATCCTTCGGAAGTATGGAGGGGCTGCCAAGCCGCTCCTGCCGCGTCTGCGGGAAGTCGAAACAAGGCTTCGTGAACACCAGGAACGAAAAATGCTGGCGCCCCACGTCAGAGAGATTGGCGAGTTGATCAGCTACATTGAGGGCGCTCCCGTCGGAGAGGCGTTGCATTTTCTGAAGGATCACTAGTCCCCGTGGCGGGACGGGCTCACTCGAAAGAGATCACATTCTTTATGCCGGTCGCGCGCTCGAGGAGGAGTTCGCGGCAGGATTCAATCGAGTAGCGCCTGGTGATGACTGCGTCGATGGCTTCAGGCCAATGCTTCCTGAAGTAGGCCAAGTCCCTGATGGCGGCCTTGAAGGAGGCATCGTCGGCATTGACGGTTCCGATCACGGCCTGGTTGCCAAGGACGACGTTACGCATGAGCTGGTCCGCATCGACCTGAATGTGGTCACCGGGTGCCGGAATTCCGGTAAAGATATACACACCGTTGACTCCGAGGACACCAAGGACGTCAAAGGCCACGGAAGATATTCCTATTG
>CAWWCX010000209.1:0-7274 GCA_963935445.1 uncultured Roseibacillus sp. | reverse complement strand
GCCTCTACCGGGCGAGCAAACCCTCTACCGTAAGCTCCACAAAGGCACCTGGCCCCCCGATATAGAGTATTTTCCGGCTCGAATCGAGGACGTAGACCAGAGGAAGGTCACTCACGCGAAACTGGCTGTGGATCCGACCATCCACATCTGCGAAGTTACGCCAGGAGATCGTCCCATTGGCTCGCAGACTCCTCAGAACTTCCAGAGAATCGGAGGTCACCCCGATCAGATCCATTCCGCGCTCCCCATACTGGCCTTGCAGCTTTCGCAGGAGACCGAGCCCGCGCTCAGCATCCCGCATATTGGTATGCCAGAAGGCCAGCACGGTAACCTTCCCCTTCAGCATACTCAGCTTGAACGGCTCGCCGGAGGCATCACGTCCGATTGCATCGGGCGCGGTGCGTCCCTTGACCAGATGCTGGATCACAAAAATCTCGTCCATCGCGAGACGGGACACTGTCGTGTCACCTACTTTCACGTCGTGCGCCTTGATGATTGCCTGCCGCAGATTATTGATCCGGCGCTCGATTACCGCGGCATCATCGCCCAGGCCCTTCAGGAGCAGCGCGACAGCGAGCGAGGCCTGCCCCTGGACCTTCTCGTGAGGATTCTCTTCTGCCACCCTCTCAATCACCTTGAGCGTAGCGGGGTCCGGCTGGCTGGTAAGGGCAAGGCACAGCATCCCAATCTCCGGGCTCTTGAGATGGTGGTTCGAAAGCGTCTGCAGGATCACCTGCGCACGGGTTCGCGGCATACCGGGATCGGCTGCAGCAGCAAACACCGGGGACCGCTCCAGAAGCCACACACAATACTCAATACTCCAGTCCGCCCGCAGGGAGTCCTTCAGTTCTTCCCACATGCGCCGACCGTAGGCTGACGAGTCCGGGCGATTCTTCCAGACGTTGAGCTGCGCCTGCGGGTCAGCAACCGCCAGCTTCCCCGCCCAGGCCCGGGCCGCGGCCTCATATTCATTCCTGATCAGGGCGGCCGCTTCAGGCGTGCCTGCCCGGATCGCACCCGGCAGGCAGATCGCAAACAGCAGAAAGATTCTCAGGGCTCGCATTGCGCCGACAGCATACTCCCCTCGAGTCGCCTGCCAAAATAAAACCGTCAACCTCACCAGCTCCACAGACAATCCACATCACAAAGCAGGCCCTCCTCATCAAATCGAACATTCTCCTCGGCAAGAATCCTCCTTTTCCGTTCAACCCGCACTCCCCGGAGTTTCCCTGAATAGCCCCCCAGCGAACCATCACTCCGGATCACACGGTGGCAGGGCACATCTGGCGCAAATGGATTGCGCTTGAGCGCCTGCCCGACTGCCTGCGGCGAACCACATCCAAGGTGTGCCGCCAAAGCAGCATAGGTCACCACTTTTCCCCGGGGAATCTCCTGCAACGCGGCGTAGACCCTCCTTTCAAAAGCAGTGGGCGGTCTTTTCTCGTTACCCATTCCTGCTCTTCCCCAAGGATTCCACCCCCGTTACCCGCATCCTCGAGGTCCGAACTCCTACCGCTCCCTTGCCGCAAGCAGCTTTTTGAGTTCCGGCCACTGCTCCCGGTTCACGATGTAGCCGACACAATTGTCACTCCCACAGAGGCAGGGATGATCTTCGTAATTCTCGATGTCGAAGCCGTAATCGAACGTAAGCTCCTCCCCCTTCTCAATATCTCGAAGAGCATAGAGAAAAATCTGCTTCTCCTCGATCCACGCTTCGCAATTCGGATCGCACGAGTGATTCAGAAGGCGAGCCGTATTCCACGGAACATTACCATCGATGTCCCACTTCTTGTTCAGGGTAAAGATATAGACCGCCGCATCCCCGGTTTTCTCGGCAAGCTCCATCTGCGCGTTCGCTCTACGCTCACTCTCTTCCTTGTCAATCTTGTCGCCCAGGTACTCGATCACCCGCTCCCCCGAGGGGATTGGTTTGCAGGCGTAAACTCCCGACCCATGGATCTTGGAATCACGAACTTCACAATATTCACTCTTCGCCCGCTCCTTGAGCTTCTCCAACTCCCGCCGGAGGCGCGCTGCCTTCTTGAGCTTGGACTTCTTGTTTTTCTTGCCCTTGCCCTTGCCCTTGCCCTTTGCCTTGGCTTCTGACGGCAACTCTCCCCCCTTATTCTTCGTTGTTCCCATGGCCTTGCCCGGCGTGCGACGCCTCAATTCTGCTTTTCCTTGATCTCTCCGCCGCCCACCCTGGGCAACCCCAGTAACTTCTGGTTCTCAGGCAGGCTCGGGAAGAAACTACGAAGATCCGCGATGGTCAAGTTCCGGCCGTCAATGAAATGCCAGTCTGCGGTTCCCTTCTTGTTGACTGCAATCTGATACCCGAGGGTCTCAACCCTCTTGGGCAACCTGGTTTGTGGATCAATTACACGGTATTCGGCCCTCGTAGGGACAAAGACGAGCCACTCTAGAAACATCTGGATCGGACGCCCAGCCTTGTCCTCTCCGCGCAACAGAACCACCTCGTGTCCCACGACGGGCTTTTTCACTTCATACTTCAGCATCGTTATTCCCTGCCGGGCCATCTGCCGGGGAATCTCGTCCAGACGGCGCTCCAGTTCAGCCTCTCCCCCCTGGAGCTTCTTGGCTGCGCGCTTTTTCCATCGCGGATACATGCGCTGCAGGGCAAAGGCGTGATTGCCACGCACCACCTGCTGGCCAAGGTTCCTGGTCGCTGTTTCGGCCTGGTCCAGAACCGCCTGAGGAACCTTCCGCTTGGTCTGACCGCCAACCGGGAGCCCCAGGCCAACGGCAAACACAGCGATGAGCGGGAGCAACAGAACTGTCCTCACAGCTGTATCCATGGGACAGTTGGGACGACTCGTCAAGCTCCCCAACGGCAACAATCCTGCAGCCGATGCCCGGATGATTCACCAGACATGGGCTGCCTTCCAAGGTTCAGGGCCACCCATTCGCCCCGCCAGGCCTGCCCGAATTTCTGTTAGATTAAATGACGAAATGGGTTTTGATCTTCGCACCGGGACTGATCTACTCTTGCCGGACATGGCGAAGCAGGCGCTGGGAAAAGGACTGGGGGCTCTTATCAAGAAGCCCACCTCAAAGAGTGCACCCAAAAAGGGCGACAACAGCAAATCCTCACCCCGGGGAGAGCACACCACCAGCGAGGAGGAATCGGACCCCGCAGCACACGTTCAGGAAGCCCCCATCTCTGATGTGGTCAGGAGTCCCATGCAGCCCCGGGGGGAAATTCCCGCCAGCGATCTTGAGGAACTCGTAGAATCCATCCGGGCCCATGGTGTCATCCAGCCCCTGATTGTCCGGCTTGTCCGGGGCAAACTTGAGTTGATTGCCGGAGAGCGTCGCTGGCGAGCCAGCCAGAAACTCGGCCTCGAAACAGTTCCCGTCATCGTCCGAAAGGCCAGTGACCGGGAGGTTCTCGAGATGGCTCTGGTGGAAAACCTGCAGCGTCAGGATCTCAACGCCATCGAGGAGGCCAACGGTTATATCAAGCTTTCCAAGGAATTCGGAATGAAGCAGGACGAGATTGCCAAGCGGGTCGGCAAGTCCCGCGCGGCGGTGGCGAACTCCATGCGCCTTCTGGACCTGCACAAGGACATCCAGAAACTCGTGGCCAATGGTCTTCTTTCCGTAGGGCATGCCAAAGCGATCCTTGGCATCAAGGTGAAACGTGAACAGCGGGACATTGCCGACCAGGTCATGCGGCGCAGCCTGACCGTGCGGGCCACCGAGAAACTCGTCCAGAACCGCCAATCCGGCGAATCCACAGAACGCAGCGGCAAGGGATTCAAGCCTCAGGACCCGGAAACCGAGGCCATGGTTCGGGCCCTCACCTCCCGGCTGCGGGAGCATTTCACCACCCACGTCTCCATCTCTCACTCGCCCAAGAAGGGGCGTATCGAGTTGGAATACTACGGCAACGACGACCTTGAGCGACTCCTCGACCTCCTGGGGATTTCGACTGAAGATCTCTAAAAGACGCGCAGGACACCGGTGCCCTGGCCCGGACTGACGGCATCGCCCTGCTCCCGCAAGTCCCGCCATGAACCGTCGTCTTCTGTTATCACTACTCCCTTTCGGGCTTCTGGCGGCGGCAATGTGTGCACTCGTCCCGGGGTGCCAAAAAGGGGAGAAAGCGGGCCTTCCGCCGGAACACGAACGCACGGGAGCCGGGGCCGCATATGCACATACCCGGAAGATTCTCTCCTTCGGGCCCCGGCCCACCGCGTCCTCCGGGCTGCGCAACACCCGGAACTATATTACCGACCATCTCGAAGGCCTCGGATGGAGCGTGACCCCACAAACCTTCACCCGCCAGGTAAACACCTTTATCGACGACCACAGCCGGGGAGAACGTGTTCCCTTCCGCAGGGAAATGCGCTTCACCAACCTGATCGCGCGTTTTGAAGATGCTGCCGAGAAGGACATCGAAGGGCTGCTCTGCGCCCACATCGACTCCAAGCTCTACGTCGATCGAAAGTTTCTCGGGGCCGATGACGCGGCCTCCGCTGTGGGTACCATCCTCGAACTTGCCCGGCAACTTGCGGAGACTCCCTCGATGGCCTCCCGCCTCGAACTCGTCTTCTTCGATGGAGAAGAGGCCTTCGGGCAGAACATCAGCCCGAGTGATGGGCTCTACGGAAGCAAGCATTATGCCCGTATCTGGCAAACCGCACCTCACAAACCTTCATTCGGTATCGTTCTCGACATGATCGGGCACAGGAACCTGCAGATCCGCTACCCGTCAGACACCCCAGCTTTTCTCGAAGAGGTATTACTTGATGCGGCGCGCAAGGCGGGTGCCAGCGAACGCTACAAACGGGGCCTCAATCCGATCATGGATGACCATATGCCTCTGAACAACGCAGGTGTTCCCACCATCGACGTGATCGGGGACTTCAGCCAGTTCTCCTGGTGGCACACCAGCCGGGACAACCTGCGCCTCATTTCGCGGGAAAGCCTTGGAATCACCCTGCAGGTCACGTGGGAGATGCTGAACTCCCTGCTGCGCAACTGACTGAAAAGCCTCACCCTCTCCCACGGGGCTTTCAGCGAGCCATGGGGCATGGCCCGGCTTTGCTATCGTCCTCGCATTCCGCAGCAAGAAAAAGGGTCAGGCTCCCCGAGGAGCCTGACCCGCTAGAGTAATCTGATTCTGAATGGCAATGAACTCTCTTAGTCCTCGATATACTCCTCGTGGCCACTGGACTTCATTTCCTTCATCTTTTCATAGGTGGCCTTGAGATTCGTGCCGTCCTTCGCCTTACAGCTTGCGAGAACACCATCGATCGCCTTCCCGACGGCCATCATGCCCTTCTTGTAGCCCTCGAGGGCCTTTTCCTTCTCGGCACCCGTCATCTTGGCAATCTTGGCCGGGACCAATTCAATGCTCTTGTCACAGGCTTCCTTGGCCTCGGTAAAGAGAGTCGTCAGGCGGTCGAAGTCATACTTCTCCCGGCGAGCCTGTCGTCCGAGCTGCTTGTAGGCACTGCTGATCGTTGACATCTCTTCCTCCAACGGGGTCTCATCCGCCGCCGCGAAAGGCGCAATCAGGCACAGGCCGAGCATCGACAGGATCAGGGAGGGCAGTTTCATCATTTTGGTGGTTTTCATGGTCTTGATTGGAGCGTGGGGTGAACTAAGCCTCTCGAAGGGAATTCGACGAGGATGAAATCGTCTCTTATTACGGCGCGAAAGCCCGGAAATAGCGGAAAAAACCCGGAAAATGCCCCTTGACCGAGAATATCCAACCCCTAGCATGCCGCCAACAAAGCCCTATGAAACGTCCAATCGGCATTTCCTCCCTCATTTTCGTGGCCCTGACCGGTGCCTCCCACGCGGCCCTCTGGGTCGATTTCAACTCTACCAACCAGGATGGTGGGCCGGCCAATGCAGCTGGCTTCCAAGCTTACAGCCGTGGTCACGAGGTGGCCGCCGACGTCGGCGCTGCCGGCAACCGGACCGAGACCTACGGCACTTCGTTCGCCCTCACCGGAGCAGCCAATGTTTCCCTCACCGCCGACTGGCCGAATACTACCGACAACCGCGTGCGCCAGAGCATCGACCGCGGCGCAGGCAACGATGCAAACTGGGCCGACGTCAACCTGGAAGGAGTCACCGACTTCCTGGGGATTGACACCCGGACCGGCAACGGCGGCAACGGCAACTGGGACGGCACCAACGGAACGCCGACCCTGATGACTCTTACCCTCAGTGGCCTCCCAGCAGGAAGCTACAGCTGGAGATCCTTCCACCATGATACCGAGCACGTGCACACGGGATTCCGCGTCCGCCTCGACACCGGTTCAGGATATACCCAGCTTGCTGATGGCTACATGTCCGACTCGACACCGGGCGGCAACCCGAACTCTGCAACCAACGGTTCGGCCGGACCGGTGACTAGCTTCGCAGGGATGGTCGCAGCAGGTTCAATCTACGACACCAGCTTTACCTCGGACGGCAGCGACGTGGTCTTCGAATTCGCTCCTTACGCGGGTACATTCGGCAACGCCGTCCACAACCAGATTTGGGGCATCAACGGATTTCAGCTTACACAGGTCCCCGAGCCCTCCAGCAGCTTTCTCGCCCTGCTCGGCGGTCTTTTCCTTCTGCGTCGCCGTCGCTAGGGGAAAAGTAAGCTCATCATTGTAAAGGCCGGCTCCGCGCCGGCCTTTTTCGTGCCCGCGTGCTGCTGGATCACACCGGCATCCCACACACATGGTTGCGCATTCATGGCCCAGACACTACCTTGATCATCTCCCCCAGAATGACCCTCACCAGAAATCTCCTCGCCACTATTCTCCTTTCCGCCTGCCCGTCTCCACTCTCCGCCCAACTCTTCGTGGACTTCAACTCCACTAATCAGGATGGAGGGCCCCACCCAATGCCCGGTTACAGCTCCTATGATGCCGGCCACGAGAACTCCAACGACTTCCTGACCGGCCGGGAGTACCCGGCATTCGGAACAACTGTCTCCCTGATCATCGACTACCCCGACAGCAGCGACAATCGCGTCCAGCAGATGATCGATCGTGGGGGTGGTAATGATGCCAACTGGACCGGCAGCAAGCTGGACCTTGTCACCGACTGGATCGGTGTGGACACACGCACGGGGAACGGCGGCAATGGAAACTATGACGGGCAGAATGGAACGCCCACCCGCATCACCCTCAGCCTCGAAAACCTCCCCGCGTCCGATTACCGCTGGAGATCCTACCACCACGACACCGAGCACATGAATGGGCTCTTTCTGGTGGAATTCTCGACCGATGGTGGAGGCTCCT
>CAWWCX010000208.1:0-7364 GCA_963935445.1 uncultured Roseibacillus sp. | reverse complement strand
CCATATGAACAGTCTTTAGAAACGAAAGAAGCCCTCCTCAGCCGGAGGGCTTCTTTTGTTGGTATGAAGGTGTCTTGCAGAGCGGTGCTAGGGCGCGAGTATTCGAATGGGTGTTTGAAGGGGGACTGAATCGTAGAGCTCAAGGATGTCCATGTTGTTCATACGGATGCATCCGTGGGAAGCCGGGACGCCAATCCTCTCTTCCTGGTTGGTACCGTGTATATAGATGTAACGGTCGTAGGTGTTGGCGTTGGAGTCCTCCGTGCCCTGTAGGCGGAGGATGCGGGTCAGGACGAGATCATCTTCCGAGGGTTCGGCGGGATCCCATTCCCCAACGGCCGCGCGACTCTTGAAAATGGTGAAGAGTGGCTCTCGGTCACCGAACTTTTCGCAGATTTCGAACGAGCCGAGCGGTGTCCTGAAGCTTCCCTCTTCGCTGCCTGTGCCGAATTTTGAAGTGGAGACGGGGTAGGTCCTGACCAGCTCCTCTCCCTGCCAGACCTGCAAGGTCTGGCTCGCGACAGAGACGTGGAGATGGATGGGCAACGAGATTGCTTGGGAATGGCTCAGGTGATCTGGGGTTTGGGTTCCGGACGTCGTGGTTCCCCAGGTCGAATGTTGGGAGCGGGTGCCGAACGGTCCGCTGCCTTTGCCTCAAGATCGAGTTTCTCAAGCAGGTCAAGGTCGTGCTGGACGGCAGGATTCGAAGCGGTGAGCAGCTTGTCTCCATAGAAAATTGAGTTTGCACCTGCAAAGAAGCAAAGGGCCTGTGCTTCGTCGGAAAGGCGGGTGCGTCCTGCCGAAAGTCGAACCCTTGCACCAGGGACGGCGATGCGCGTGAGCGCAATGAGGCGGGCCAGCTCAAAGGCATCCACGGGGTCATTCTTTTCGAGGGGAGTGCCGGGCATGGGCATGAGTGCATTGATGGGAATGCTCTCAGGCGGCGGGTTGAACTCGGAGATCACCTCGAGCATGCGCAGGCGATCCTCAATGGTCTCTCCCAGTCCGAGGATGCCTCCGCAGCATACGGACATTCCGGCGTCCTGGACGTGACGGATGGTTTCAAGGCGGTCCTCGAAACTGTGCGTTGTCACGATATTGGGATAATGCTCAGGAGAAGTGTCGATGTTGTGATTGTATGCAGTGACACCCGCCTCCCTGAGGGCCTCGGCTTCCTCGGAGCCAAGTTCTCCAAGAGTGACGCAGACCTCCATTTCGAGAGCCGCAACCTCGCGGACGATCTCGAGAACGGATTCAAATCTCTTGGTTCCGGACCGCACGCCCCGCCAGGCAGCGCCCATGCAGAAACGGGTTGACCCGTTTGTCTTGGCTGCGCGGGCTCGTTCGAGGATTTCTTCCTTCTCGAGGAGTCGTTCGGCCTCCACTCCGGTGGAGTAGCGGGCTGACTGGGCACAGTAGGAACAGTCCTCCGAACATCCTCCGGTCTTGATGGAGAGGAGCGTGCACAACTGCACGCTGGAATCACTCCAGTGATCTTCATGAACTTTCCGGGCTTGCTGGAGGAGGGAGAAGAACGGTTTGCGGTAGAGGTTTTCGAGATCGGCGTAGCGCATGGTGGGATGGGTGTCTCGTGAGCGGACCCGCAGGTCACATCGGTGGTGGAAGAGGGAGTGTAATCGAGGGTTTGTGTTGTGAAAAGCTCAGCGCGTCCAGGATCCGGAGGTCGTCGGTAATTGGCCCCGGCCGACCATGGAATAGTCAGTCTTTCCAATCGCTCCGACCAGTGGAGTGCCGATTCGGCGCTGCCACACTTTGCTCATGCTCTCGCCAGTGTGGCAGCCATAGCTCTGGCAGGAGGCATCCTTGGCAAAGGCTGAGCGCCTGATCTTCCCGAGGTCACGCTCATGAATCCAAGCTTTGGATATAGCCATCACATGGTTGCCGTAGTCGAGCATGAAGCAATACCGGTTGGAGTGGCCGAAGAAGTCGAAGGTGAAGATCGAACGTCTGGGGCGGCTGTTAATTGCAGAAATCGCCTCCGCTCCGCTGCTCACCCAGATAAGCTGGCAGTTACGTTTGTCGGCCTGCTCCCGAATCCACGAGAGGTAGGGTTTTCCGTCCGCGCTCGCCCGGGTGACATATCCGGGACGATAGACGATCCAGACGAGTTTTGCCTCTTTGCCATGCGCGAGCCGGATTTCGGCCATCCGGAGGGTGGAAGCGCGTATGAAGTTGGCCCACCAGCGGTCGTGCTGCTCGTGCTCGACGCGGAGGTCCTCCCACTGCCTGAGGGCCGGTCCTCCGCAGAGAATGACGTGCTCCCGGGGCGCTGCGGAGAGTCCGGAAGCGGAGAAGAGAATCGCGAGAAGGAGAAGGAATCTCACGCCCCGAAGATGTGGCAGGAGGACCGGGTCGGCAAGGAGGGAGTCAGAGCAGTTCTCCACAACGGTGTAGAAAGGGAGGTGTAGCCAGTATTCAGGGAGGACGCCGGACAGGCAAGCTGCTGCTGGTTGACGGGACCGGAGTCTGGGTTCAGCGTCCCGGGAGTGTGAAGGTAGGCTGTGTCACATTCGTTGAGCTGGAGGAGGAAATCCGGGCCGTGCGGGATGCTGTCTTCGGTGTCGAACAAGGTGTTCCACCTGAGGTCAACTGGGATGGCAGGGATGCGGACTGCGTGCACGTCGTGGCGAGACTGGAGAGCGGGAAGTTGGTCGGGGCGGGCAGGCTGGAAAAAGACGGGAAAATCGGGAGGCTGGCGGTTTTTGTGGGCGCTCGCAGGAAGGGGGTGGGGTCCCGCATGCTGGAATGTCTCACGGAGGTGGCCCAGCGTCGGGGCCTTTCGGAGGTCTATCTTCATGCGCAGACCCATGCGCTGGCCTTTTATGAAGGCCACGGGTTCCGTGCCACTGGCAATGTATTCCTGGAGGCCGAGATTGAGCATTGCCGCATGTCCCGTCGGCTTGTTCAGTTGGACGGGCCCTGAATGGGAGGCCTCATGAAGCGCCAGATGCGATCTGCTGCCGAGGGCATGTGGGAGTGGGCCGGGACTCCTACGGCAGGGCCCTTCGAATTGTCTCGAGGCCTTTCTCGAGGAAGCTGCGGGGACAACCAAAATTGAGGCGGGCATGACCTGGTGCACCAAAGGCACGGCCATCGGACAGGAAGAGGCCGCCCTCCCTCTCAAGGAAGGCGGCAGGTTCCTTGATTCCGGTGGGACGGAAGTCGAGCCAGGCCAGGTAGGTGGCCTCCATTTCCGGCATCACGACGCCATTGAAGTCCTTCCGGCAGGTGGAGGCCAGGAGGTCGTAATTGCCCTTGAGGTATTCCACAAGGGATCTGCGCCATGGTTCGCCGTGTCGATAGGCGGCTTCAGCGGCGTAGTATCCCAGGCATGTTATTTCGGCAAGGGTGTGCCCTCGGTGCCCGATGAAGCGTTTTCGAAGGCGCTCATCTGGAATAACAGCGTAGGCGTATCCCATCCCCGCGATGTTGTAGGTCTTGCTGGGGGACAGGAGGGTGACCGTGCGATCGGCAAATTCCCGGGGAAGTCGGAGCGCGCTGTAGTGCGGGGTGCGTTTCTCGTCAAAAATGAGGTCGCAGTGGATTTCATCGGAAACAAGGATGAGATCATGGCGGGCGCAGAACTGTGCGAGCTGTAGCAGTTCCTGTTCGGTAAAGACTCGGCCGAGCGGATTTTGGGGGTTGCTCAGGAGAAAGAGTCTGGTGCGCGGTGTGACCGCAGCTTCCATTGCTTTCCAGTCGAAGGTCCATGTGTTGTCCGCCTGCACGTGAGGGACGGAGATTAATTCGAGATTGCTGTCGCGGTGGACGCCTAGAAACGGTGGGTAGATAGGACTACAGGTAAGAAGGGCGTCTCCGGGACTGGCAAAGGCCCGACCGGCGAGCGATAGCGCGGGAACGAGTCCACCCAGATGGACAAGGTGATCTGCTGAAGCAGTGAATTGATGACGCCGGGCAAGATGTTCGAGGATTGCGTCTATAAGGCTCTGGTGGGGAACGGCATAACCGAATACGCCATGGTCTACGCGGTTGTGCAGTGCCTTCAGGACTTCCGGGGGTGAAGGGAAATCCATGTCGGCCACCCAGTAGGGCTGCAGGCCGGGGCGCTTGTCCCATTTCAGGGAGCCGGTTCCCTGTCGTTGAGGGGCCTGATCGAAGTTGAACATGAGCGGGAGCGATAGGGGCAGGGACAGAGATGTCAAATCATGTCCCGGGTGACTGAGAATTTTGCGGCGCAGCGCGGGCATTGGATAGTTATCTCGCGTTCCCCTTTAAACAGCTCCTCGGGTTGATCCCTCCACGCCCCGAGGGCAGGAAGGATCCGCTCCAGAGTACACCCGCAGTTCCAGCGGAACTGGCGTGTCTCGAGGAGCTTTGTTTCCTCACGCTGTTCGATGCAGGGAACGTCCTCGGTAGTGATCGCCGCAAACCACTCCTCATCGTAGTCAGGTTGGGCAGCAAGGAGAACAAAGTTCTCGTCGGGCAGGCGGAATGCTCGCCCGGGGCGCTGCTCGGAGCGCTCGTAGAGCTTCTCCACCCACTCGAGTGGATCCGTGCTGTCTACTTCAAGGGAGCTTCGACGGGAATCCCTGTCCGGGACGGTAGTCTGTGAGTAGAAGAGGTTCCGGTCGGTTTCCCGGACGTTCTCGGTGAAGACCCGGCCGGTGATCTGCTCATGGAGAGACGAGCCGGTGGTGAAAAGGTTGATGCGCGGTGCCCGGATGTTAACTGTCCAAGCAATTGTCTCGTTCCAGGGCCGGGCCACCAGATGGAGCGTGAGCATGGCCAGGGCGTCCTTGAGGGTCGTATCCAGAAGCTCTGGATTCCGCAGTCCATGCTGCATGAGATGCAGGTAATAGTCCGTGTAGATCGGGGCGAAGGACCCTCGGATCATGAGGACGTTGCGGTGCCGGACGAAGAACGACTCTACGGTAGTGGATTCTTGGGTCGTTTCGTAATCCATGATGAAGAGGGCCTAGAGGGGCAGCTCAGGCTCCGGTATTGGCGCGGAAGCCGCTTGGGGTTCTGTCGGCGGGTTTGCAGCGGCAAGGCGTTCCCGGGCGAGCTGAATGTAGCCTTCATCAATTTCAAATCCAATACAGGTGGAAATATTGTTCTGTCCGGCCGCAATTGCGGAGGATCCGATTCCGAGGAAGGGATCCAGAAGGACGGTGTCCTCTCCCTTTCCATGGAGAAGGATGCATTGCTGGACGAGAGCGGGAGGGAAGGAGGCCGGGTGAGGGCGCTGATTTTTCCGGGAACGGATTGTCTCGTAGGGGATGAACCAGGTGTTTCCCCGGCAGCGGAGATCAGACCCTCCGGTGTGCTTCCATCTCTTGATATTGGATTTGTCAGCGTAGGGAACACCGCCTGCCCGGCGATCAAGTTGAACGGAGCCCGTTTTCGTCAGGTGAAAGACGAACTCGTGGCAGTCATTGACATAGCGTTGGGAATTGATTGGTTTGAAGTGTCCCGCGCTGATCGTCTCATGTTCACGCGTCTCTATGGAGATGGACTTGATCCAGTGGAAGGTGTTCTGGAGCTTGAACAGCTCGTTGGCGGTAAGGGTGAGGAGCAACTGGTGAGGCAGGAGGGGGTTGCTGGGTGAGCCCCCGAGATTAAGAAAAAACGAGCCATCCTCGCGCAGGACTCGCCGAACTTCGCGGGCCCATTTTTCACACCACTCGAGAAACGAGTCCCGGGCAGAGTTGTCATCGTAGGAGCGGTACCTGATGCCCAGGTTGTATGGTGGAGAGGTGACCACCAGGTCGATGCTGTCGCTCTCGAGTTCAGTCATGCCACGAAGGCAATCATCGTGGAGGAGCTGGAAAGTGGTCGGGATTGGATCGGTGGAAGTGGTTGCCCGTTAGGCTGTAGCTGTCGGGGAGGGACGCGCAAGCCTCCCTTTTGTGAATAATTTAAAGCGCTTATAGACAATGGATTATGAGAAACTTCATAATTTGGAGCGAAATCAGTTGACCTTTAAAGCTTCCGTTTGAAGCGTTCGTTTGAAATTGATGGCGGAAAAACTGGAAGATCCCCGCACTACGAGTGAACGGGTTCTGCGGGCAGCAGAGACCCTTTTTGCCGAACGGGGTTTTGAAACGGTGTCACTCCGCGAGATTACCGGTGCCGCCGAGGCCAACGTGGCCGCGGTCAACTACCACTTCGGATCGAAGGAAAAGCTCGTCGATGCGGTGGTCGAGCGGCACGTGACCCCGATTAACAGGGAAAGGCTCAGGTTGCTCGACGAATTCGAGCGAGAACAAGGTGAAGGTGCCGTGCCCGTGCGGAGAATCCTGGAAGCCTTCCTGGCTCCGGTTTTGCGACATATCTTGAGCGGAGAGATGTCGGAGCACCTCTTCGGAAAGTTCATGGGCCGACTGATAGGGGAGCGGGGTTACAGCTTGCCGCAGTCGGTGAGACCGCTGTTCGCCGTGATGGCCGGGCGGTTCTCTGGAGCATTGCGCAAGGCTGTGCCGGAACTAAGCGAAGAAGGGGCATTGTGGCGAATGCACTTCTCGTTTGGTGTCATGTCCAACACTCTTACCCACGGAGATACCCTCCGGCAGATTTCCGGAGGGCGTTCGGGGGAGCCGACGATGGAGCTGCTGTTCGATCAGATCATCGAATTCTGTGCGGCGGGGATCGAGGGTGCAGGAAGGAGGAGGCATGAATAGGCTGGGACTGATTGGGACCCTTGCAGGCTTGAGCCTTCTCGGATTCGGATGTTCTGTGAGACCGTCGGAGAGTCGGCTTGGCTCTGTGAATGCAGGTATTCCCGGGAGCTGGGCTGCCAGCAAGGAGGGGAGGGCGGGAATTGACCAGCACTGGATCAGGCGTTTCGGAGACGACGGTCTGAACGCCTTGGTTGCGGAGGCGATACGTAACAACCCGGACATGAGAATTTCAGCGGAGCGTGTCCGTCGCGCGGCAGCTTCCGCAAGGCTGGCTTCGACCGGGCGGGGGCCCAGTGTAGAGGGGAGAGTCAACGGGATAGTTCAAAAGCAACGTTTTACAGGATTCCCCATTGCCTTGGGGAGCCATACCTCGAATTCCTACGGGGCAACGCTCGGGATCAACTGGGAGATTGATGTCTGGGGGCGTGTGCTTGCCAGGCAACGGGCTGCTCTCGGAGATTATCAGGGACAGCAGCAGGTGCACCGGGCAGCACGAACTTCACTGGTCGCGCAGGTTGCCAAGGCGTGGTTCGCTCTTGGTGAGGCAAATGACCAGATCCGGGTGGCGGAGGCCGCTGTCCTTGTCCGAGAGAAAATCGTCCAGTCCGTCCGGGAACGTTTTGCAGAGGCTCTCGTCGATGAGGGCGGTCTTGCCTCCTGTCTCTTATACACATCTCCGAGCCCACGAGACCGTACTAGATC
>CAWWCX010000207.1:0-7408 GCA_963935445.1 uncultured Roseibacillus sp. | reverse complement strand
GTACGGTCTCGTGGGCTCGGAGATGTGTATAAGAGACAGCCTCGGAGGACATCAAGGGATTCACCGATGCCGAGGTCGAGCTCTCCGTGACACCCCCGCCGCAGATGCCGGCCACCCTTGAATCGGGAAACATCTCCGGCTATTGCGTGGGTGAACCGTGGAACCAGCAGGCCGTCGCCAAGGGTATCGGCGTTCCGGTCACCACCAACTACGACATCTGGAAAAACAATCCCGAGAAGGTCTTCGGGGTGACCAAGAAATGGGCCGACGAACACCCGGACACGCACCTCGCCGTGATCAAGGCCCTCATTCGGGCTGGCAAGTGGCTCGACACCGAGGAAGGAGGGGAACTGGTCAACCGGGAAGAAGCCTGCCGGATTCTTTCCAAGCCTAACTACGTCGGCGCCGACTTCGACGTCATCAAGAACTCCATGACCGGATACTTCTACTTCCAGAAGACCGACAAACGAGAAATGCCGGACTTCAATGTCTTCTTCAAATACCACTGCAGCTATCCGTGGTACTCGGATGGCATCTGGTTCCTGACCCAGATGCGCCGCTGGGGGCAGATCACCGAACCAAAACCGGACTCGTGGTACCACTCCACCGCCAAGAGCGTTTACCTTCCCGAGGTTTATCTGAACGCTGCCAAGATTCTTCTCGCGGAAGGGCATATCGAGAAGAGTGACGTGCCCTGGGATACCAATGGCTACAAGCCCGTATCCAGTGACTTCATCGACGGCCTCGCGTTCGATCCGATGAAGCCCATCGCTTACCTGAATAGCCACAAAATCGGCAATAAGGATCCCGAGTAATACCGGAGGAAAGCCAGCTTCTCCCGGGACAGGAGGATCAAAGTAGCACCACGCCCACCCCTGTTCCGGGAGCCCTCCAAGGAAAAGAATCATTTCCCCATCATCATCCTCCCATGGCCGAAAAACGCTCTGACAAGATCAAGTATGGTCTCCTGAAGGCCATCGACGTTTCCGGATTCAAAGTCTTCGATCCGGTTGTTCGTCTCTGCTTCCGAGAAGAAACAGGCAAGCAGTGCAAGGAAATCGGCAAATTCCTGATCACCCCGGTCCTCTTTGTCATTGGCTGCCTGCTGATCTGGTCCGCGGTTGCACCACGTCACAAGACCAAGTCCGGTGAAGTCCCTACCCCGGCCAGGATCGTGGAAGCCGCCAGAATCAGTCATACCCTCGACCGCCGGGAGGACGAAAAAGAGGCTGACTTTCAGCGCACAGGGAATGCCCGGACAGCCGCAATCGGAACAATCGCCGCCCTTCAGGCCGAAAAGGAACAGCTCTCCTCCGCCCTCAAGGAGGAGCTCGCCACCACCGAAGAGCGCGTGCAGGCGAAGCTCGATGGCTCCGTCGCGCCAGTTACCGGAAGCATCGAAAAATTCAACGAGCGCTCCAAGGCCGCCAAGGCAACCAGGGAAGCAGCACTCCTTGCCCTCGCCGGACAAGTCGTGACCCGGGAGAGGTCCACCTCGGAGCTTCTCCTCGCCGTGCGGAATCACAATGCCGCTTCCGAGTCGGAGGCCGAGACCCTCAAGAAACTGAAAACCAGACGGAACGAGATTCTGGGCGATCCCCCCAGGGAGCTGTTGGATGCCCAGTTGGCCTCCAATGCCGTTGCCAATGAAGTCCAGCACCTCAAGAAGCGATCCGAGTGGCTCCAACAGGGCAATAGGAGCGTCAAAGTGGCCGCTTGGAATAAGAAAGCGCAGGATGCGGAAGCTCAGCTCACTGCAGCTACCGAAGCGGGGGCCGCCGTGAAGGCCGCCAAGAATGTGGTCAAGTTCGAGAAGAAAGCGGAGGATGGAGCCGAGCAGGAATATCCGCGGACCGTCACCGTTTACTTTCAGCTCAAGCGAAGCCTCTTCACCGTATTCTGTGGCTTCCTCATGGCTGCCTTCGTCGCGATTCCCCTGGGCATCATGTGTGGTGTCAACCGGGTCGTGATGGCGTGCCTGACACCGGTCATCTCCATCTTCAAACCTGTCTCTCCCGTGGTCTGGCTCCTGATCTTCCAGATCGTGATCGGCGCCTTCTTCCTGCCTGATCCCGAGAAACACCCTCTCTTTCTATTTTTTGGCGCACTTCCTCTCGTCAGCAGCCTTGGCGTCAATCCTGCCCTCATATTCTGTGCGTGCACGGTGGCGATGTGTGCTGTCTGGCCAGCCCTGGTGAACACAGCGCTGGGGGTTTCCTCGATCGACAAGGACCACCTGAATGTTGCACGCGTCCTGCGCCTGGGATTCTGGTCTCGCCTCTTCAAGATTATCATCCCGTCTTCCCTGCCCCTCGTCTTCGCGGGTCTGCGAATCTCCATGGGAGTCGGCTGGATGGTCCTCATCGCCGCAGAAGCTCTCTCGTCCTCTGACGGGTTGGGAAAGTTCGTGTGGGACGAATACCAGAACGGCTCCTCTCATTCCTTCGCCAACATCATCTACGCGTGCTTCGTCATCGGGATCGTGGGATTCTTCCTCGATCGGATCATGATCTTTCTACAGCGCCTCGTCTCCTTCGACGACGGGGCTACAGCGGTCTGAATCCCGGAAATCCCGATACCCTTGTTCAACAATCAATCGATGCTTCGGATCATGCCATTTCTTGAAATCCAAAACGCAAAGGTCGGCTTCGGACCGGTCTCAAACCGGACCGAAGTGCTCAACGACATCAATCTTACTGTGCGGAAAAACGAGTTCGTGGCGGTGATTGGCTTTTCCGGAAGCGGGAAGACCACTCTCATCAACCTCCTCGCCGGCCTGCAACAACCCGACTCGGGAGAAGTGCGCCTGAAGGGCAAACTTGCAGGCGAGCCGGGGCCTGACCGGGGCATCATGTTCCAGAATTACTCGCTCCTCCCATGGCTCTCCGTCTTCGACAACATTGCTCTCGCAGTCCGACAGGTTTCCCCAGCGAAACGAAGGGACAGGAAAGCGCTCGAGGAACACGTGATGCGCTATATCGAGATGGTTAAGCTTACTCCGGCCCGGGATCGCAAGCCACACGAGCTGTCCGGCGGCATGCGCCAGCGCGCCTCCCTTGCCCGCACCCTCGCGCTCGACCCGGAGGTTCTCCTTCTCGACGAGCCGCTCAGCGCCCTCGATGCCCTCACGCGCGGAGACCTCCAGGATGAGATCCTGCGCATCTGGGAAGAGGACAAGAGAACCGTCATCATGATCACCAACGACGTCGACGAAGCCGTCCTCACCGCCGACCGCATCATCCCCCTGACGATGGGCCCGGCAGCCACGCTCGCACAGGAATTCGAGGTCGACATGCCCCGC
The DNA here is from genome assembly GCA_963935445.1 of uncultured Roseibacillus sp. Classification (GTDB taxonomy): domain Bacteria; phylum Verrucomicrobiota; class Verrucomicrobiia; order Verrucomicrobiales; family Akkermansiaceae; genus Roseibacillus_B. The sequence continues at coordinate 4,107 of CAWWCX010000207.1, read as the reverse complement.
CCCCGGGACCGAACCAGCCTGAACGACCAGCCCGAGTACAAACGACTCAAAAGGGAAATCACCTCGTTCATGATGAACCTCAACCAGGAAGCTAGAGAGCTGCGGCGGGACACCGGGCTCTCCATGCCGGATCTCCAACCGCGTGACTTCTCCCTGCCCGTCGCTCCCCCCCGCCTCCGTCGCAGCTCCGCTGCCTGAGCGGTTGCCGGTTCGTAGTTTCGCCCCCTTCGACATCAGACCCTCTCCAATTCCCATGAACCCGAAGTACGTTGAAATCTCCAATCTGGTCAAAGCTTACCCGAACCCCTTTGGGGAAGACTTCCGGGTGGTGGATGATTTCGACCTCAACATCGCGGAGGGAGAATTTGTCGCCCTCATCGGTCACTCCGGTTGCGGAAAGTCGACCGTCCTCACCATGCTGGCGGGACTGAACGAGATTACCGACGGTGGAATCATTGTTGGTCCCAAGGAAATTGACGGCCCCGGACCGGATCGCGCTGTCGTCTTCCAGGCGCCCTGCCTCATGCCTTGGATGACCGCCTGGCAGAACGTAAAACTCGGCGTCAAGAACGTCTATCCGGACGCAACGAAGGAAGAGCAGAAGCAGCTCATCGAGTATTCCCTCAGCGTGGTAGGACTAGCCGACTCCATGCATAAGTACCCCAGGGAAATGTCGGGCGGCATGCAGCAAAGGGTGGGCATCGCCCGCGCCATTGCCCTCAAACCCAAGGTTCTCCTCCTCGACGAACCCTTTGGACGACTTGACTCCCTCACCCGCATGGAGCTTCAGGATGTCATCCTCGACATCCTCAGCCGCGAGAAGATCACCTCCATGATCGTCACCCACGATGTGGACGAGGCAATCTACATGTCCGACCGCGTCATCATGATGACCAACGGCCCTCTCGCCAAGGTTGGCGAAATCCTTGAGATCGACTTCCCCCGTCCCCGAAACCGGCAGGAGGTTTTTGACGATCCTGTCTTCTTCGAATACCGGGAACATCTTCTGTCCTTCCTTGAGCAACGATCCCACCTGCGGCTGGAGGCAAAGGCCTTTGGAAGAAAAAACACCCTTGGCTTTCTGCACAAGGAAGACCCTTCTCCCGACCGGGAAGACAAGAAGACCCTCAAGGGCGTTGCCTAGGAAGAAGGCCAATCTCCTGTCTCCTGATGCTGACCGGCCCTGTCCTGGCGCGGCTTCCGACCTTTTTTCAAGTAAGCGGGCATTTCGAGTTTCAAATCTGGACACCCGGCCCCCAAACTGGGGCGGACATCCTCCACGCCTCCTGCCATGCCTTCTCTCCTGCTGCCTGCCCTCTTTTTCGTCAGCCTCTCTGCCAGCCTTCTCCCGGCCCAGCAGCTGCGGCATCCTCCCATCCGCCCCAACGTCCTCTGGCTCGTTGCCGATGACATGAACTGGGATTCACCGGGTTGTTTCGGTGGGGTAGCAGAAGAGGTCTCCCCAAATATCGACCGGCTCGCCGCACAGGGACTCCAGTTCTGGCACGCCCACGTGAACATCGCCGTCTGCACCCCTTCCCGGAGCGTCATGCTGACCGGGCTTTATCCGCAGAACAACGGGGCGGAAGGATTCCAGAGAATCCGCCCGGGAACACCCACCCTGCCCGCTCTCCTGAACGAGGCTGGTTTTCTCTGTGGAACAATCGGCAAGCCCCTCAACCAGCAGGAACTTTTCCGCTGGTCGACCACCTACACGTGGAAGGGAAAGGGCGATGAGAACCTCTGGGGGCGGGATCCGGAAGTATACCGCCGCTTTTCCCGGGACTTCTTTGCCAACGCCAAGTCCGCTGGCCAGCCCTTTTTCCTGATGGCAAGTAGTCACGATCCCCACGACCCCTTTGCCACCCCGGGCGCCCGCGGCCGCCATCCCGGCAACCCTCATTACGAAAGGGCGGAATCCTCCCGCACTTACAGGCCCGCCGAGGTTCGCCTCAGTGCGGGACTGCCCGATCTTCCCGCCATACGCAGTCATCTGGCTGACTACGCGAGCTCGGTGCGGCGTACCGATGACATGGTGGGCGCGGTCCTCCGGGAACTGGATCGCGCCGGGCTTTCTGAGAACACAATCGTCATGTTCCTTTCCGACCACGGCATGGCCTTTCCCGGTATAAAGGCAAACTGCTATCCCGACAGCACCCGTTCACCCTGGATCATTCGCTGGCCCGGGAAAGTGGTCCCGGGCAGCGACGACAGACAACACATGCTTTCCTCCGTGGATCTGCAGCCCACCTTCCTTGAGGCCCTCGGGTTGCCTCCCCTGAAGAATTGCGACGGTCGCTCCTTCCTCCCGGTCCTCCTGGGCGAGCGGCAGGCCAACCGGGACCATGTCTTCACCCAGTTCTTCCACATTCACGGCCGGGAGACATTTCCCATGCGGGCAGTTCTCTCCCGCGAACATGCCTACATCTTCAACCCCTGGTCCAATGGTCAACGTATGTTTTCCCGGCACTGGAATGGATTTGGAGCCTACCGCGAGCTGGCCGGCTCCAGCCCTGCCATGAAACGCCGCATTAAACACCTCCTTCACCGCAGCGTAGAGGAGTTCTACGCTCTCGACCGGGATCCCCACTGCCTTGCAAACCTTCTCGAAGGCATCACCCCCCCCGAGGCGTCCTCTGAAACAATTCCCCGGTTCCGAGCCCTTCTCCGCGACTATATGCAACGGTTTAATGACCCGGCCCTCCCTGCCTTTGACCAGCGCGAGGATCCGAAAGCTCTCGAAGCCTTCATGCGCACCTACACCGCACGGGCCACCAGGGAGAAGGAAGAGTTGCGCTCCTACGAGCAGGAGAAGGGCTACCGCTTCTGAAGCAGTTCAGTCACCCAGCCCAAACCCCCGGCGCTTCCGCTCCTCCTCCGCACGTTTCCTTTCCCGTTCCGCATTCTGCGCGGCCTTTCGCTCCTGTAATTCGCGGGCAGCCCTCTGAAAGGGCGATTCCCCGGGTCTCGCCCCCGGAATATTCCTATTCCCATTATTCCCGGCCACCGGCTCACCCGCAGGCCCGCTCCACCCCTTCCCCTTGGTCAAGAATTCCTCAGGCTTCAGGGCCCCCGAGGAAAACCGTAACTCATCCACCGTCACCGGCATGCCACGCACTGCGATCTGAAACGGCCGTCCCGCGGGTTGCCCGATACTGCTCAAGGGCACGGAAGCCGTTGCGACCATCGTGTTGTCGAGGAAGATCTCCATACTTCCATGCGTGCCCGAGACCCGCGGATTCCATACCGCCGCGATATGGTGCGGCAACCCGTCAAAGAGAGGCAGGTTTTCCGCCACCGCCTGCATCTTTTCAGAACCGGTATCATGAATGAAGGCCAGGGATCCCCTGCCACTCCCGGCCGGAATGAGGGCAAGACACCACCCGGCAGCCTTCTCCTCATTCGCATCCGAGACCGTGCCCCCGAGGGTCCCACGGGTAGTCCGACCCGGCATGAACCAACCTTCATAGGTAAAGGGGGCGTCGGACTTCATCTCAAAGCTCCCTGCCTCGTCCTTGCTCTCGGCGACCTGAGAGACCTGGGCCGCCACCGTATTTCCCTTCGCAGTCAGCGGCACGGGATCGGGCGCAATGGCCTTGACCGGTTTCCAGGAGCGAAAGGCCCCGAGAGCATGAATCCCGATGTCATCCGGGAAAAGACGAGAGCCCACCTTGCCGTCAAATCCCCAGTGCGCAACCGCTCTGGGCGGCGTAATGATTGCCGAGTCAAAGCGCCCCAGGCGATAGAGGACACAGCGCTCATCTGCGGTCAACTTGCGTGACCAGATCGCCGCCTCGTCGATACAGAAGTCCGCGCCCTTGCTTCCCACCTGCACCACACCCCCATCTGCCGGAACCGTTCCCAACTTCTCCTCTACCTCCCCAGACTGAAGACGGTGATCAAGCCAGATCGAGGTCTTGCCCTCTCCATGCTCCACGAGAATATGGTGCCAGTTGAGATCCCGGGGCAGAGGCAGGGACGCGGTCTCACCTCCAATTTCCATGTCCGCAACGACGCGGTCGCCAGCCAAACGAAGCTCGCAAATTCCCTTGAGGGCCAGCAGGGTGGCATCCGGAACGGGGGCTGTCTCTTATACACATCTGACGC
>CAWWCX010000206.1:0-7446 GCA_963935445.1 uncultured Roseibacillus sp. | reverse complement strand
AACCGGGGGGACGAGTAGGAAGGCTCTTCCTGAACAATGGGAAAGGCGCGGTGGGAACCGCGCCTTTTTTGTCGACGGTCACAACCTGCCTTCGCCTCACGGCAGGATCTTGACAGGAGTGTGCAGGGGCAGCTTTGCGTAAACCGAGAATGCCACCTTGGAGGGCATGCGCACGCAACCGTGGGAGGCGGGATACCGGGGCACCCGCCCCTGGTGCATACCCAGTCCATCCCAGCTCAGGCGCATCCAGTAAGGCATGGCTGCCCCCTTGAATTCACCACCCTCAGGAACCTCGTCCTTGTTGATATCGGCGTCGGTCTTGTGGACTTCCCCCTCGGCATCGTAGATTGTGCCATAGAGGTTGGAACGCTTCTCGCTTTTGATCTTCTCCACGATCTTGTAGCGCCCCGGTGGGGTGGGGAAGGCCTTCCGGCCCGAAGCGATCGGATAGTCCATCGCGATCTGATCGTCGTTGTAGATCATGGCGCGTTGGAGGGAGAGATCGATTTCCACTCTTGCGTTCTCTCCACTCAGGCCATTGAAAGCAGAGGGGTTCCGGTACACCTTGTAGGTCTTGGGATAGGCAAGCTCGGCGGTGAAGTGGGGATAGGTTCCTGGCTGATACGGGTTCACCCACTGGGCCTTGAGAATCTTGGTCTGATCCGGATTGGGTTCGGGGGCCACCGTACAGCTGGTGCCCAAGGCCACCGCGGCAAGCAGCCCCACGGAGAGGAGGGTCTTGGCAAGATTCATGAAGAGGTCCGGCGCTGAAGCGGATGCGATTCTAACACTTTTTCTTGCGATCTCAAGCCCATGATCCATCTCCGGGCTGACAGGCCGGGCACCAGGCCGTGGTGCGGGTTGCGATGGTCCCTCGATTCAGAGGGCTGTGGCATCGCGGGCAGTCACCACCTGCCTTCCAACGGTGTTGAAAAAGCCACGAGGAGGGCGGAACCTGCTCGACGTAGCGTCCGGGGGAGAATCCCTCGTTTCCATCCCGGGGGGCATTCTTGTCAGCTACGTGGCGGATGGCCCCCCGGCAGACCTGTCTGCTGACAGTGCGGATGCGGGCTAGGTCGAGGTCCCGAAGCCGGGCTCCGGGATGACATGGAATGCGCCAGCAGATCTCGTCCGCCATCCAGTTGCCAACTCCGGGAAAGAGTGTCTGGTCCAGTAGCAGGGCCTTGAGCGAGCTACCTGAGCGGCGGAGGGTGATCCGGCGCAGGTAGGCGAGGGTGAAGCGCCGATCGAGGACTTCGAGGGGCAGTTTTTCCCAGGGATCATCGCTGGGTTCGTGGAGGAAGACCCGCCCGAATTGCCGGTAGTCCGAGTAGACGAGGGCAAGCTTGGGAGTCCGTAGAACAAAGTGATCGTGTTTAACCGCCTCGTAGTGAGGCCCGGCGAGAAAGAGGCGCCCTGCCATGCCGAGATGCAGCTCGAGGTGGCGACTGCGCTTCCGGGGAGAAGCCCCGGGCTGCGAAGGAGGCGCAAAGCTGAAGAGCAGGCGTTTCCCGTGGGACCGGCTGTCGACAAGGTTCCAGCCGGTGAGGGCCTCTTCGATGTCCCGGGCGGGAGTGTCCCGATAGACGCGTGTGCGAGGATGGCAGTCCACCGCGAGTATACGTTGGCCGAGGCCCGGTTCCCAGATGCGTCGGGCGAGTTCGACTTCGGCGAGTTCAGGCATGGTGGGCAGGCAGGATGGATTGCCGGGCAGTCGTCTCTATCTCAGATGTTCCGGCTCTGGTTTCTGGCAGCCAGTTCACCGTTTCGTTCTTTCCGATAACTCCTGCGTTACGGGGTTTTCGAGGTCGAGGGCCTTTTTCAATTCGCGGGAATTACGGGGAAGGATCGTGTTCTCGTAGTGCCGGTGTGCGATTTTTGTATCGCCTGCCAGCTAGACCAAGACGCCGGGATTCTTCTCCGCGTGCGCCTGAGGACCCGGAGCCGGAGCACCGGTGTGGAGGGCGAGGCAGAGTCGCCCAAGTGGGTCGGCGGCCATCTTCATGAACCGCCGACCGGATAACGAAAGCGATGGGAGGCGCAGGGCGTTGGGGCGTGCGCCGGACGAACGGCGCACGCTACGCCAGTAATCATTTTACCACCAGTGTTCCCCACATGAGCTGGCCGTGTCCCGGGTAGGTGCAGACGAACTCATAGTCCCCGGCCGCCTCGGGGAGGGTAAGGTAGAGTGTGAAGCGGCGGCCCGGAGCAAGCTGTGGGGTGGAGCCCAGCACCGCCGCCACATCCGGAATGAAGTTTTTCTCAATCGCCCTGGCTCCCAGGGCGATGGTGGCCTCGAGGACTTGCTGGCGTGTTCCGGGCCTGATTACGGCCAGATTGTGCATCAGCCCGTCCGGATCATTGTTGGTCAGGACAATTGCGACGCGCTCGCCGGCCTTGGCCTCAAGCCTTGACTGGTCAAACTTCATGCCGCGCAGGACGCCCACCTCGATCCGGCGGGCCTGCTCGTAGCCCTCCGGGACAAGCTTGGCGGGGGCCTTGGAAAGGGCATCCATGGCAGCCTTTTCATCCGCATCGGTAATTTTCGCGAGGGCTTCGTTACGGAAGTTGTTCAGGAACCCTCCGAAGCTTGCTCCGCCCTTGAAGTTGCGGGCCTTGGCGAACCAGGTGAAGAATTGCTTGCGAAGTTCCGGGGTCCATCCGTTGGAAACGTTCTTCAGGGCGAAGGCGTAGTGGATCTGCTGACGCTGCGGATTGTTGGCTTTCTGGTTGAGGAAGCTCTTTCCATAACTGCCGGAGCGCTTGAGCAGTTCGTCATCGAATTCAATTTCCTCGAGGCCGATGGCTTCCTGGCTGAGAAGGGGAACGGTCTTGGCGACAACGTCGGGCGCGCCGAGGTAGACGAGCATGTCGACGAGCTCGCGATTGAGGGCATCGGTCTTGGCCGGGTAGAGCGGGCTGATGGCATCCGCGACTTCCGCAGCCGTGGCTTCGTCAGGTTTGCCCATCCGGATGAAGCACAGCGAGAGGACGCGCAGTGCCTCGAGCTTCTGCGTATCGCTCATATCTGCCGGGGAGAGCCGGCTGAGAGCGTCAAGGAGCGCGTCCTGGTGGCTCTGGTCACCCTGGCGGGTGAGTGCCAGAAGGGCTGTCAGGGAGGCCTGGAGATTCTCCTCGCCGAGAGCTCTGGCGGCCCAGTCACTCACGGGCTGATGTTCGAGGGCGACCCTGGCGGCGTAGCGGATGAAGCGATCCTCATGGCCGAGGCTGCTCCAGATCTTGTCGATGGAGCCGGCGACGGCCCTGCCATGGATGCTTTCGAGCTCCTGGCGCTTGGCCCGGAGTTCCCGGTGGGCGGCCGTGTCGGGGAACCGCCGCTCCTTCGAAGCCTCCCCGGTATAGGAGACCCGGTAGAGAGCCGACTGGGTGCCGCGTCCGCCAACTGCAAAGTACATGTTGCCGTCCTTCCCGATCACTCCGTCCGTGACATTGAGAGGCACGCCGGTGACAAACTCCTCCTTGATGCCACGATAGCTGGATCCTTCGGGGGCGAGGTGGATCGCGTAGATCGTGCCGTAGGTCCAGTCGAAGGCGTAGATGGCGTGCTGGTAGTCAGCCGGGAAACTGGAACCCAGGCCGGACATGACCCCGGTGGGACAACCAGGGCCAATGTCAACGGTGGGGGGGAGGCAGTCGGGATACCAGGCCGGCCATTTGCCGGTGCCCGTGCGCCATCCGAATTCGCTGCCGCTTGTGCAGTGGTAGACTCGTGTGGGCCGATACCAGGGTGTTCCGCTGTCCCATTCCATGTCCGAGTCATAAGTGAACATTTCCCCATGGGCATTGAAGGCGACATCATACTGGTTCCGGAAGCCCGAGGAGTAGAAGTTCCAGCTCTTGCCATCAGGGTCGGTCCTTGCGATCCATCCTCCGGGGGCACGGATGTTACGGGCGTGACCCCGGGCATCAGCCATGCGCGGGAGGAGGAGGTCCTCGCCGTAGTTCTTCGGAACGGCATAGGTCTCAGGGTTGGGTGGCTTGGTGTGGTTACCGCCCACGACCATGAGGGATTTTCCATCGGGAGTGAGCACGACCGCATGGGGGCCATGTTCCCCGCCACCCTGCAGTCCACGCATTGGAGTGACCTTGTCGAGTTGATCATCCCCGTTGGTATCCGTGAGATAGTAGAGCCCACTGCCATGGCCCCCTACTCCGCCTCCATTGACACAGACATAAAGACGATTGAAGGCCCAGAGGAGACCCTGGCCTCCACTGATGGCGGCGGGGACCTTCTCAACCTTGAGTTCGTCCCCGAGCGTAATGCGCCAGAGTCCTGCTTTGCCCTGGTCGCTGCAGTAGAGACGGCCCTTGTCGTCGATGGCCATGGAGACCCAGGAGCCCTGTTCACCCTTGGGAACCGTGTAAATCTTTTCCACTTCGAATCCTTCCGGATGAGCCACGGCCTCGCCCTTGGAGGCGGGTTTCTTCTTGGCGGCCTTCTTGGAGGTCCTGGTCAGGGTGATGTCCTTGACCTCGACCTTCATGGGGCTCCCTCCGTGGAGCTGCAGCGCCAGAACGCCTGAAAGGGAGCGCTTGGACGTCTGCTCGTCGATGATCTCCGTGGTCGTGGCGCCATTGACCTTGTGCGTGAGCGTGTTGCCTCTGGCGATGATGGTATAGGTGTTCCAATCACCCAGTTTGATATTCTTCTTCTTGTCGAAGTCGCCGACGATGGCCCTCTTGCCATCAGCCCCGACCTTGATCTTCTGGCCTCGTTGCGCGATGATACCCCGTCCCTTTTCCTCGTACATCATGCCGAGGTAGTCCTGGGAAGGATGCATGTCCATCTGGTAGCCACTGATGACCCAGTTCTTTTCGTCGACGATCTTGGAGCGGTATTGAATTCCTGAATTATTTTTGCCGGTGACCTTGGCCTTGAGGGTGAGTTCGAAGTCCTCCAGGGGCTTTCCCTGGTAGACCAGGAAGGTGTTTCCCCGGGTGGGTTTATCTGCAGTGGTTTCTCCTACGATAGCTCCATCCTGCACGGACCAGAACTGGGGCAGGCCCTTCCAGCCGGAGAGGTCCTTGCCGTTGAAGAGCTTCTCGGGTGCCGCTGGCAGGGCGGTGGTGAGAAGGGAAAACGCGGTGGTGGCGATGAGGGCGTGTTTCATGCGTTCGGAGTTGGTAGCGGAGGCACTCCCCAGCGACAAGACGCGTTTCCGGAAGGTCACGTCATGAAGTGAGGCTCCAGAGGGTCGGTGGCTGGAGCCCGGGGAAGTTCCTTGATCAGGCGGGAGAGAGGAAGGAATCGGCGCAGCCCATACTCTCCACGACTCCCACCCCCGCCTGAGGCGAGGGCGCAGTTCCCCCTTGAAACGGCTGTGAACCGTCGCGGATGTTCACCGGCAGAGCGGGCTCAAGCGTGGAGCCCGGGACGATCAGGACTTGTAGCGCAGGCGCTTCTTGTGGCGGTTGGCTTTCATCCGCTTCTTGCGCTTGTGCTTGTTGATCTTGGTCTTACGACGCTTTTTGAGGGAGCCCATGGTGTGTGCGGGGGGAGGATTGTGTATAAAGCAGGAGAGTCCGAAAGTCTAAAAGTCGAAAAGTCCCCTTGGGGGGAGAGAGTCAGGGAACCAGTTTGTTCAGGGGATACTCGATGATTCCCTCGGCACCCAGTTCCTTGAGGTCGGGAATGAGGTGGCGGACCTTGTTTTCCTCGATGATGATCTCAAGGGCGACCCACCCCTCCTCAGTCAGGGAGCTGACGGTGGGCCTGCGAAGAGAGGGGAGGCATTCGAGGACCTTGGGGAGATTTGCTTCCGGCAGGTTGAGCTTCAGGCCGACCTTGTCTCGAGCGGCGAGGGCGGCCTGAATCATCAGGACCATGCGCTCCATCTTCTGTCGCTTCCAGTTATCGGCGAAGGCTTCCCGGGAAGCCCAGAAGTGGGGGAAGGATACGAGGAGCTCGTCGACGATGCGCAGTTTGTTGGCGCGCAGGGAGGATCCCGTCTCGGTGACATCCACGATGGCATCGACAAGATCGGGAACTTTCACCTCGGTAGCGCCCCACGAAAATTCGATATCGGCCTCGACGCCCTTGCTGTCGAGGTAGCGCTTGGTAATCCCTACGGCCTCAGTGGCGATGCGTTTTCCCTGGAGGTCTTCCACCGTCCTGATGGGGGAGTCCTCGGGAACCACCAGAACCCAGCGGGTGGGGCGAACGGAGGCACGCGAATAGGGAAGTTCGGCGAGGTCCTCAAGGTCGGCGCGGTTCTCGTAGACCCAGTCGTAGCCGGTAATGCCACAATCCAAAAACCCGTCTCTGATATATGCACCGATTTCCTGGGCGCGAATCATGAAGATATCGAGCTCCTCGTCATCAGAGGAGGGACGCAGGCCGCGGGATGATGAATAGACGTGGTAACCCGCCTTCGCGAGGAGCGCGAGGGTAGGCTCTTGCAGACTGCCCTTGGGCAGTGCGATGCGTAAGGTCTGGGAGGAATCGGCCACGGTGGTCCCGCTCGGGGGGCGGGGGTTTTACCTGTGAACGGCGCTGAATCAACGCTAATCTGGGCAGGAGGGCTGGAAATGGAGCGGGGGAAGCCCGGAATTGCAGATCGCCGAGGGGCCGGGGGATTCAGCGCGCGAAGACCACGCGAAGGCCTTTTTCGCGCACCGATTTGCCTATTTCGGCTTCGACATCTTCCCAGCTCCGGCCGCGGAGGAGGTGTTTTTCGGTCAGGGCCCTTTTCCGTGCAGGCCAGTTGCGGCCATCGGTGCGGGCCGCTCGTTTGAGTGCGTGGATCCAGGAGATGAAATCTGCTCCATCTCCTGCGCCGTCGCTGTGCATGAAATACCAGACGGCAATTTCGGCGCTGGCGTAGTTCCGGAGGCTCCGGCGGGGGTCTATGGCATTGACCTGGTTCCACATGCGGTGCTCGATGGTAAGGAGGTTCTCGAGGCGAGTGCATGGGAATTCCCTGTAAGCCCGCCCGATGCCGTCGCGGATGTGCTTGCTCACCGCGGCGCCCGGGTTGGTAAAGAGGAACTGCCCGGAGCGGTAGGGCATCGCCTGCATGTATTCGGCGATGCCCTCGTGAAACCACACGGGGAGGAAGCCCCAGCGTTTGATGAGGGCCTGGTGCGTCAGTTCGTGGATGAGGACGCCAAAGTCGCGCCGGTTTCCATCGAACACCCAGTTGCTGCCCTTCTTCACGATTCCAAGGGAGGAGTAGGGCATCATCGTGAGATTGCGGCTCGGGATGTAGACTCCCGCGCTGTTGGGGGGCCCACCTCTTCGCTGGTATTCGGCACGCGAGCTGAGGAGAAAGGCCTGATAACGGTTTTCTCCCTCGAGGGGCACGGGGGAGAGGGCGAGGGGGAGAGAGTCGAGGGCCCCAACGATGGCATCAAAGACGGTCGCGCACCTCGAGACGGTGGATTCGCTGAGCCTGTCTCTTATACACATCTGACGCTGCCGACGAT